>NZ_JBHYVB010000020.1:0-58851 GCF_042750115.1 Streptomyces sp. NPDC059455 | reverse complement strand
TCAGAGACCCCCCTCTCCAGCGCCGTTGTGGGGGGGCGCGCGCGCGCGCGCGCCCGCCGGGGCGGGGGGGGGCGGGCCCGCCCCCCCCCCCGGGCCGCGCGGGGGGGCCCGGCCCCGGCTCATGAGCCCGGCGGGGTGGCCGGGTGCGGTGCCGTGCGGGTGGGGGGATGCGCACTCGGCCCGCGCCTCTCGGCGAGAGGCGGGGCTCGGCGCGGCCCGTCGTGGCTTGTCCAGGACAATAGGCGCCCGCGGCACCCGCGGCGAGGAACGATGTGCACAGTGAGCACGCCGGGCGGTTCCCCTTCGAACGGTGAACGCTCTGGTGAACGGTGAGTACGGCGGCGAATGGTGGGCGCGCCCGAGGGCGACCCCGGTGTGCGGTCGCCCCGTTTCAGAGCGAGCCCAGAGCTCGCATCGCGAGCCATAGTTCGTACTTCGCGCTCGGCGCGGTCAGCAGGGAACGACCCAGGACGTCCTCCGCCCTGGTCAGGCGCTTGCGGGCGCCCGGGAGGGAGATACCAAGGGCGGTGGCCGCGGCGGGCAGGCGGGCGTCGGCGCGCAGCCAGGTGCGTATGGTCTCCAGCCCGGCCGTCGGACCGGCCTGCTCCAGGGGGCGCAGCTGGGCCCGGGCCCAGGTCCCGGCGGCGGGGGTGCCCAGCACCGCGTCCAGTGTGGCGGTGTGCCCCAACGGGGCCATGGCGCGGGCCGCCGCGGCCTGGGGCGCGGTGTGCAGCCGCAACGCCAGCCAGGCGGCCGACTGCGCGGCCAGGCTGCGGCTGATCTCCACGCCCAGCAGCTCGTCCAGATGGCGCATCCGCGCCGCGAGCGTATTGCGGTGGATCTTCAGATGGCGGCTGGCCGCCCCGCCGAAGCTCAGCCACGACCCGAGCGTGCCCAGCAGCTCCTGCGGGCCCGGGTCGGCGCGGCGGGCCGGTGCGTACCGCAGACAGGGCGCCAGGAGCTCGCTCGCCCACACATAGCCCTCCGGGCCCGCCAGGACGGTCACATCCACATCGCCGCCGAAGCCCGCACGGCGCTCGGGCGCGCTACGGGCCACCGCCAGCGCGTGGATGGCCTGCTCATACGCGGTCGGCGTGTCCCGCAGCGCGACCGCCGCGCTCACCCCGACCCGGCATTCGGGCACCAGCCGGACGATCAGCAGATCCAGTGGTGCCGGGCCTCCCCGCGGGTCACCGCTCACCGGGCCCGGCTCGGGCGGTACGAGCGCGAGGACGTGGTTCGGACGCACCGGACACGGCACGATCCACGCCCCGCCCCCCGCCTCGCGATCGATCCGCCGGACGATCTCGCGCCGCCGCGCGTGCGGGCACTCGATCACATACATCTGGACCACCGCGGGCAGCGCCGGCCGCAGCGCCCCGGCGATCCGCTGCGCGGCGGGCACGCTGCCCACCATCAGCAGATGCAGCACCGCCTCCCGGCTGTGCTCCTCGGCCGACTCGATCCGCCGCCGCGCCCGCTCGGACTGCTCCAGCCGCCAGCACAGGGCGAGGGTGCGGGCGGCGTCGGCGAGCAGCGTTCCGCAGTGCGGATCGTCCGGCCCGACGACGGCGAGATACGTCCTCGGGCCGGTGTCGAGCGCGATCAGATGCACCGGGGGCCCCTCGCCCCCGCCCAGCACGGCGGACGCCGCCCCGCGCCGGTGCAGCTCGACGGCGGCGTCGGCGGCCGCGTCGGCGGCGAGCCGCGCCACCGCCGGGTCGTGCTCCCCGCCCGGCCCGGCCAGCACCCGCCCCGTGTCCCCGACCAGCACGGCCGGACCCCCGGTCCGCCGGGCCAGCCAGCCGAGCATCTCCCGTACCGCCCCGCGCCGGGTGGCCAGCCGGGCGAGGGCGAGAACGTCATCGGCGCGGTCGGCGCGCTCGTCGGAGGGCGGGGTGTGCATGAAACAGCACATTAGTTCTGATCGCCTGGGTTGCGGAAAGGGCCCGACCCAGCCTGTGGAAAACCTGTGGATACGGCGGAGCCCACCGGAAGGGGGCGGCTAGGCTCCCCCGGTGTCCACCGTCATAGCCGCCATGATCACCGCAGTCGTCGGCATCCTCGGCACCCTCTTCGCACCCCTCCTCCAACAGCGCATGACGGCACGTCAGCGGGGAGAGGAAGTGCTCACCGAGGACCGTCGGCGCCGCTTCGAGGAGCGCCGGGCCGCCTACACCGCGATGAACCGCGCCTCCCGTCAGTTCCACACCCTCCTCAAGGACGCGCTGCACCGGATCCGCGACGACGTGTACGCGGACGAGGACCGCGTCCGACTCGAGGAGGCCCGCCGCGACTACCGGGACCGTTACGCCGAGGCGCAGATGATCGTCCCCGAACGGGTCCTGGAAGCGTCCCGCGACCTCAATACGGTGCTCGCCGGTATCGACGCGATGGCCAAACGGATCGACCGCGGCCTGCAGTACGACGGCGAGACGGCGGCGGGCGCGCTGCAGGAGCTGAAGGAGGCCGAGCCCCGGCTGTCGGCGATGCGCCGGATCATGCGGGAGGACCTGGGCATCTTCGACTGAGGCCCGGGGCCGCGGTCCTGACCTCGGGGGTGGCCGCCGCCATGACCTCAGGGGTAATCGACGCTCCCGGCGGGGCGCGGCAGGCTGATCCGTGTCCAGTCCGCCGATCTGCCTGGAGCACTTGGAGGAGCCATGCCCGCCGCCTACGCGCTGGCGCATCTGCACGGCCGCAGTCCGCACCCCGACGTCATCGAGTACCTGGAGCGGATCCAGGCCACCCTCGACCCCTTCCACGGACGGTTCCTCATCCACGGCGACACGCTGGAGGTGGTCGAGGGGGAGTGGCCGGGCAGTGTGGTGCTGATCGAGTTCCCGGGCGGGATGGCGGACGCCCGCGAGTGGTACGCGTCGCCCGCCTATCAGGACATCCTGGCGCTGCGCACCGACCACATCGAGGGCGATGTGATCCTGGCCGGTGGCGTCGGTCCCGGTTACGACCCGCTGGAGCGAGCCGAGAAGCTGCGTTCCGCGGACCCCAGCGGGTACGCCCGCTGAGCGCTCCGCTGGAAGTGCCCTGACCTGCCGTGGATCGTCTGCGGCGCCGTCGTGGCCGAGCGCGCAGTTCCCCGCGCCCCTTCAAGGCGGTACGTCCGCCCGACCTGTACGCCCGTCATCGCCCCGCCGCGTAGCCCTGTGCGCCGCGCGGGTTGGCGGCGGCGAGCAGGACGCCTGTCTCGGGGTCGCGGGCGACTGCGCACAGGCGGCCCTCCGACCAGGGGTCGCCGACTACGACGTCGTGGCCGCGGCGGCGGAGTTCCGCGATGGCGGGTTCGCCGATGCGGGACTCGACGACCACTCGGCCCGCCGTCATCGCCCGGGGGTGGAAGGAGCCGGGGAAGGACTCCTGGTGCCAGTTGGGGGCGTCGATGGCGCCCTGCAGATCCAGGCCGGAGCGCACCGGTGCCCGTAGCGCGACGTCGAGGAAGAAGTGCGTGCTCCACTGGTCCTGCTGGTCGCCGCCGGGGGTGCCGAAGGCCATGACGGGGGTGTCGTCGCGCAGCGCGAGCGACGGGGTGAGTGTGGTGCGGGGGCGGCGGCCGGGGGTGAGGGAGTTGGGCAGGCCGGGGTCCAGCCAGGCCATCTGGAGCCGGGTGCCGAGCGGGAAACCCAGCGTGGGGATGACGGGGTTGGACTGCAGCCAGCCGCCGCTGGGCGTGGCCGCGACCATGTTGCCCCAGCGGTCCACCACGTCGAGGTGGCAGGTGTCGCCCCGGGTCACCCCATTCCGGTCGACGGCGGGTTCGCCCATGCCCGCTGAGCCGGCGGCCGGGCCTCCCAGGCCCAGGCCCAGGTCCCCTCCACCGACCGTCGGCTCTCCGCCGCCCGGCCCGGCGGCCGGTCCGTCCGCCCCGGACGCGGCGCGGGCCACGGCGGCCAGCGCCTGCTTGCTCAGCCGTGGCGTAAGGCCTCCGGGGTGCCCGGGGCGCAGTTCGTACGAGGCCTGTTCGCCGATCAGTGCCCGCCGCTCGTCGTTGTACGGACGCGAGAGCAGCTCCGTCAGCGGAACGTCGGCGGCGTCCCCGTACCACGCCTCGCGGTCGGCCATGGCCAGCTTGCCGCCCTCGATCAGGAGGTGCAGGTAGTCGGGCGTGCCGAGGTCGGCCTCGCTCAGCGCGTACGGCAGCAGGGCGAGTTGCTGGAGGAGCACCGGCCCCTGGCTCCAGGGCCCGGCCTTGCACACGGTCCAGCCGTTCCAGAAGTGACGGACCGGCGGCTCGTACGTGGCCTCGAAGGCGGCCAGGTCGTCCCCGGTCATGGTCCCGGCGTTGCGGTGCCCGGACGAGTCCATCGCGGGCCGGGCCGCCGCGTCCGCCAGCTCCGCCGCGATGAAGCCCTCGCGCCAGACCCGGCGGGCCGCCTCGATCTGGGCCTCGCGCCCGGACCCTGCCGCCTCCGCCTCGGCGACCAGCCGCCGCCAGGTGGCGGCCAGCGCGGGGTTGGTGAGCAGCCGCCCGGCGGCGGGGGACTTCCCGTCCGGCAGATACAGCTCGGCCGAGGTCGTCCACTCGGTCTCGAACAGCTCCCGCACCGTCTCGACCGTCTCCCCGATCCGCTCGACCGCCGGATGGCCGTGCTCGGCGTAGCCGATCGCGTACCGCAGCACCTCGGCGAGCCGCTTCGTACCGTGGTCGCGCAGCAGCACCATCCAGGCGTCGAACGCACCGGGCACCGCCGCCGCGAGCGGGCCGGTGCCGGGGACGAGGTCGAGGCCGAGCGCGGTGTAGTGGTCGATGGTGGCGCCGGCGGGTGCCGGGCCCTGGCCGCACAGCACGGTGGGTTCGCCGCCCGCCGGGGCGAGGATGATCGGCACCTCACCGGCGGGCCCGTTCAGATGCGGCTCGACCACATGCAGGACGAACCCGGCGGCCACGGCCGCGTCGAAGGCGTTGCCGCCGTCCTCCAGGACGGCCATGGCGGACTGCGAGGCCAGCCAGTGGGTGGAGGACACCATGCCATGGGTGCCCTGCAGGGTGGGCCGGGTGGTGAACATGTCGGCAGGCTCCTGGTCTCGTACGAGTGGCGGGTGCGGGTACACGGGTGCGGGTGCGGGTGCGGGTACGGGTATGGGTATGGGTGTGCGGACGTGAGGGCGGTCAGAAGGCGGAGGCGTCGGGCGCGGTGCCGTCGTCCGCCACCAGATGGCAGGAGACCTGGCGACGGCCGCCGCCCTCCGCGAGCCGCCGCAGCACGGGCGGCTCGGTGCGGCAGCGGTCGACGGCGAGCGGACAGCGGGTGTGGAAGCGGCAGCCCGTGGGCGGATCCAGCGGGCTGGGCAGCTCCCCGCTGAGCACGATCCGGGTGCGCGACCGCTGCGCGGCCGGGTCCGGCACCGGGGCCGCGGACAGCAGCGCCTGGGTGTACGGATGCTTGGGGTCGGCGAACAGCTCGGCGGCCGGGGCCTGTTCCACCAGCTGCCCCAGATACATCACGGCGATCCGGTCGGCGAGGTACTCGACGGCGGCCAGGTCATGGGTGATGAACAGACAGCCGAACCGCCGTTCCCGCTGGAGGTCCGCCAGCAGGTTGAGCACGGACGCCTGGACGGAGACGTCCAGCGCCGACGTCGGCTCGTCGGCCACCAGCAGCTGGGGATCGACCGACAGCGCGCGGGCGATGGAGACCCGCTGCCGCTGTCCGCCGGAGAGTTCATGGGGCCGCCGCCGCGCCAGTTCGGGCCGCAGCCCCACCTGGGCCAGCAGCGCGGCGACCCGGTCGCGCAGGGCGTCGCCGGACGCCAGGCGGTGCAGCCGCAGCGGCTGGCCGACGATGGCGCCCACGGTCATCCGGGGGTCGAGCGAGGAGGACGGGTCCTGGAACACCAGGTGGAAGCCCTTGCGCAGCGGACGCAGTGCCCGTTTCGACAGCCGGGTCACATCGCGGCCGTTGATCGTCACTTGGCCCGCGGTCGGCCGGTCCAGCCGTACGGCGCACCGCCCCACGGTGGACTTGCCGCTGCCGGACTCCCCGACCAGGCCGACGATCTCGCCCCGGCCGATGCCGAGGCTGACCCCGTCGACCGCCCTGACGGTGCCGGCGGGGCCGGTGAAGTGGCGGACCAGGCCGTTGATGTCGAGCACGGCGTCATCCCGCGACGCCTCCGCGGGCGCGACGGCGGCGGTCATGAGGCGGCCTCCTGTCCGGAGTGTCCGGAGTGTTCGGGGCGTTCGGGGCGTTCGGGGTGTTCGGAACGCCCAGGGTGTTCGGAACGCCCAGCGTTTTCGGGACGTTCAGGTCGTTCGGGAGCGACCGGCACCGGATACCAGCACGCGGCCTCGTGCGGCTCGGACTGCTCAGAGCGCTCGTACCGTTCGTACGGTTCGTACCCCGCACTCCTCTCGTCCCGCTCGCGCGGTGCCCGCACCGCCCGCAGCGCGGGCCTCTGCTCCCCGCACCGCTCGTCGGCGTAGGAGCAGCGGGGCTGGAAGGTGCAGCGGTCGGGCTGTTCGGTGAGGCTCGGCACCAGTCCGGGGATCTCCTGGAGCCGCCCCCGCCCGCCCTCCGCCCGCCCCCGGCCGGGCACCGGCACCGCGCCGAGCAGCCCGCGGGTGTACGGGTGGCGGGGCGCGCCGAACAGCTCGTCCACCGGGGCCTGTTCGACGCCCCGGCCCGCGTACATCACCAGCACCCGGTCGGCGGTGTCGGCGACCACGCCCAGATCGTGGGTGATCAGCACGATGGCGGTGCCGAGCCGTTCCCGCAGGGACTGCAGCACCTCCAGGATGCCCGCCTGCACGGTGACGTCCAGCGCGGTGGTGGGCTCGTCGGCGATGAGCACGGCGGGGTCGCAGGCGATCGCGATGGCGATCATCACGCGCTGCCGCATTCCGCCGCTGAGCTGGTGCGGATAGTCGCGGGCCCGCTGGGCGGGGGCGGGGATGCCGACGAGGTCGAGCAGGTCCACGGCCCGCTCGCGCGCCTCGCGGCGGCCGATCCCCTGATGCCGCCGGAGGACCTCGCCGACCTGGCGGCCGATGGTGAGGACGGGGTTCAGCGAGGTCATCGGCTCCTGGAAGATCATCGCGATCTCCCGGCCGCGGACGTCCCGCAGTTCGCTCTCGTCCGCCCCCACCAACTCCCGTCCGCCCAGCCGGATGGAGCCGCCGACGCTCGCGGTGGGCGGCAGCAGCCCCAGCACGGCGGTGGAGGTCACGGACTTGCCGCAGCCGGACTCGCCGACCACGGCCAGTACTTCACCGGCGGCGATGTCGAACGACAGCCCGTCCACCGCGTGGACCACGCGGGTCGGGGTGCGGAAGACCACGGACAGGTCCCGCACGCTCAGGGCGGGGGGTGCGGTGGACGTGGTCATCGGCTGTCTCCCTGGGGGTCGAGGATGTCGCGCAGCCCGTCCCCGAGCAGATTGAACGCGAGCGTCGCGGCGATGATCGCCAGGCCCGGGAAGACCGCCATCCAGGGCGCGGCGGCGATGTACGCCTGGGCGCTGGAGAGCATCACCCCGAGCGAGGGGGACGGCGGCTGGACGCCGAGGCCGAGGAAACTCAGCAGCGCCTCGCCGATGATCGCGGTGGGGATGCCCACGGTGGCCTGGACGGTCAGCGCGGACAGGGCGCCGGGGAGGATGTGGCGGAAGAGCACGGTGCCGTCCCCGCCGCCGTTGGCCACGGCCGCCGCCACATAGTCGAGGTGTTTCAGCCGCAGTGTCTCCGCCCGGGTGATCCGGATGACGGCCGGGATCTGGGAGACGCCGACCGCGATCGTGGCGTTCAGCAGGGACGGCCCGAGGATGGTGGCCAGGCCCACCGCCAGCACCAGGAAGGGGAAGGCGAGCAGGGTGTCGGTGAGCCGGGAGACCACCGAGTCGGCGAACCGCCCGTAGTAGCCCGCGATCAGCCCGAGCGGCACGCCGGCCGCGAAGGCCAGCGCCACCGCGAGCAGCCCGATCTGCAGCGAGGCCCGCACCCCGTACACGACCCGGGAGAGCTGATCGCGGCCCAGGTCGTCGGTGCCCAGCCAGTGGGCCCAGCCCGGCTCCCGGAGGGCGGCGGTGAAGTCGGGGCGGGCCGGGTCGTACGGCGCGATGAGCGGTGCGCACACCGCGATCAGCACCAGGATCGCGGCGGCCACGGCCCCGGTGAGGGCCAGTTTGTTGCGGGTCAGCAGCCGCAGCCGGGACAGCGGGGCGAGCGGAGCCCGCTCCCACTCCTCGGCGGCGGGGATCGCGGCAGCGGCGGCGCTCACTGGGCACCTCCGAGCCGGATGCTCAACCGTGCGCCCTTCGACGGGGCGTCTCCGAGCCGGATTCTCATTGGGCACCTCCGAGCCGGATACGGGGGTCGATCACCGAATAGGCCAGGTCCACCAGGAGGTTGACGAGGATGTAGGCGGTCGAGGTGAACAGCACCACGCCCTGCACCATCGCGTAGTCGCGGGAGAAGACCGCGTCGATGGTGAGCTTGCCGAAGCCCGGCAGGACGAAGATCTGCTCGGTGACCACCGCGCCCGAGATGAGGTGCCCGAGCTGGAGTCCGAGCACGGTCACCACGGTGACCAGGCTGTTGCGCAGGGCATGGCCCATGATCACCTGGCGCCGGGAGAGCCCCTTGGCGCGCGCCGTGCGCACGTAGTCGGCGGAGAGCGAGCCCAGCATGGCCGCGCGCGTCTGCCGCATCACGACCGCCGCGAGACCGGAGCCGAGGACGATCACCGGGAGCACCATATGGCGCAGGTTCTCCATCGGGTCCACGCCGAACGGCACGAAACCGGAGGCGGCGAAGACCGGGACGGCGATGGCGAAGGCGAGGACGAGGACGATGCCGAGCCAGAAGGCGGGCACCGAAAGCCCCAGCAGCGCCACCGCGTTGACCAGCCACTCCTCGGGTCGGCCGCGCCGGACCGCCGCCACCACCCCGGCGCCCACGCCGACCACGACCGCGAGCAGCAGGGCCAGGGCGGACAGTTCGAGGGTGACGGGCAGGGCCTCCAGCACCGAGTCCAGGACCGGCAGCCCGGTGCGGGAGGAGACGCCGAGGTCGCCGGTGGCGGCGTGCCGCACATAGCGCACGTACTGCACCACGATGTTGTCGTCGAGCCCGTAGCTCTCGCGGATCTGGGCGATCGCCTCGGGCGTGGGCTCCTCCCCGGCCAGCGCGGTGGCGGTGTCGCCGGGCAGTGCCCGTACGCCGGTGAAGACCACGACACTGACCAGGAAGAGCGTGATCAGCGATTCGCCGAGACGGCGGATCGGATACGACATCAGCTCCCTCCCTTCACATATCCGGCGTCCTTCACCCGGATCAGCCCGTCGCCGAAGACCTTCACCCCGGCGACCTTCTTGGTCACGGAGACGTAGTTCGTGGGCTGGATCAGATAGAGCACGGTGTGCGCGGCGCGGACGCGCTCCACCAGCCGGGCGTAGATCTTCTTACGGGCGGGCTTGCCCGTGGTGGTGCCGCCCTCGGCGATCAGCCGGTCGATGGCCGGGTCGGAGAGCCCGCCGTAGTTCTGGGCGCCTCCGGTACCGGCGAACACGTCGATGTTGCCCGCCGGGTCGAGCCGCCCCGACCAGTTGGTGGTCGCCGCCTGGAAGTCGCCCGCGCGGGAGTGCTCCAGGCCGGTGGCGAACTCGGTGGGCGTCAGGCTCACCGCGAAGCCCGCCTCCTTGGCCATGGCCTGGATGACCTGGCCCAGCCGGTTGTCCTCCGGGGTGGTGCTGATCTGGAGCCGCACTCGGACCGGGGTGGTCACCTTGGCGGCCTTGAGCAGCCGCTTGGCCCTGGCCAGGTCGCGGGCCGGGCAGTGGGACCCGGTGGCGTACGGGGTGCCGGAGGGGAGCGGACCGCAGGTGGGACGGTAGCGGCCCTGGAAGACGATGGTGTTGATCAGGTCGCGGTCCAGGGAGAGGTCGAACGCCTCGCGCACCCGCGCATCCCGCGCGATCGGGGTGTCGATCCGGCCCGGCGGCGCCCCGGCGCCCTTGGTATTGCCGATGTTGAGGGTCAGGCCGTAGTAGCCCAGCGAGGGGGAGTGGAACAGCTGCAGTCCGGGTTCGGTGAGCGCCCTGCCCACCTGGACCGGGTCCATCTGGTCGCCCACCTGGATGTCGCCGGACTGGAGATTCGCCAGCCGGACGTTGCCGTCGGTGATGGTGCGGTAGATCACCCGCCGCAGATGGACGGCGTCGGCGTCGTAGTAGTTCGGGTCCTTGTCCAGCACGATGCGGTCGCCCACCACCCGCTCGGCGTAGCGGAACGGGCCGACGCAGGTGGGGTGGCTCGCGAACCCTTTGCCGTAGCGCTTCAGCGCGGTGGGGGACATCACCATGCCCGCGCGGTCGGCGAGCAGCGCGAGCAGCGGGACGTACGGCTTGGTCAGCCGCAGCCGTACGGTGTCGTCGCCGACCGCCTGGACCGAGGTGAGGGGCTTCAGCTCGCTCGCGCGCACGGAACCGGTCAGCGTCCGGTGCCGGTCGAGGGAGGTCTTGACGGCCTTGGCGTCCATGCGGGTGCCGTCGGCGAACCGGACGCCGGGCCGCAGCCTGATGGTGACGGTGCGGCCCCCGTCGCCGGTCGTGGGCGGGGCGGCGGCGAGCTGCGGCACGATCCGGTTCGCGGCGTCGACGTCGTAGAGCTTCTCGCACATCGCGGTGAACACGGTCCGGCCCACGGCGGTGCTGGCCAGGGTGGGGTCCAGCTTGTCCGGGTCCGATTTGAGGGCGATGGTGAGCGTTCCGCCGTCGCGGGCGGGCCGGGGGTCGGTCATCCGGTCGGCGCCCACTTCGGCCGTGGGGGAGGCCAGGGAGGCGCAGCCGGCGGTGGCGCCGGCGACCAGCACACACAGCACCCGGGCGGCGAGGGCGGCGGCGCGCGGTCGGTGGCGGGTCGGTGGGGGCCGGTCGCTTGGTCCGCTCGTTCTTTGGCGCATGGCGGGATGCCTCACTGCTGGGGACGTTGGGGCGCGCGCTGCGGTGCGGCCAGGATGGCGCAGGGACAGCAGTTGGTCTATTGGTAGGACCAAAATGACGTCGGCAGACGATAGCGTTCGGACCCGGCGGCTCCGGTTGCCCGCCCGTCACCACCTGGTTAAATCCGCTCGCGGCGGCGGCCGGAACGCTCGCGGCGGCGGCTGGGAGGAGGCATGGAGGACGCCGGGTGGACGCCGGGGTGGCGCCCACCGGATGTGAGACTCTGGACCACCGGCCGGACCGGAAAGCCGAAGAAAGCTGAAGAAGCCGAAGAAAGCTGAAGAAGCCGAAGAAAGCTGAAGAAGGCGGAGGAAAGCCAGGAGATGGACTGGCGGCAACTGCGGCACTCCACCCTGTCGAGGCCGGACGCCCTGGCGGTCGGCCTGGAGCGGCTGATCCTGAGCGGAGAGCTGGCGCCCGGTTCCCGCGTCCCCCCGGAGCGGGAGCTCGCGGAGAGCCTCGGCGTCTCCCGGGGCTCGGTCCGCGAGGCGCTGCGCGCCCTCGCCTCGCGCGGACTGGTCGCCCGGCGCCCCGGCTCCGGCACCGTCGTGCTCGACCCGGGGGCCACTCCGCGCGGCGACGCCCTGGCCTCGGGGCTCGCTGCCACGGCGGAGCTGCTGCAGGTCATGGAGGTGCGCGCGTGCATCGAGCCCTCGGTGACCGCGCGGGCCGCCCGCCGCGCCACCCCCTCCGACATCGTCCAGCTGCACGCCCTGCTGGACGCGATGCGACGGGAGCCCACGCGGCAGGAGTTCACCGACCTGGACCGCACCTTCCACCGCGCCATCGCCCAGTACACCCGCAACCCCCTGCTGCTGCGGCTGCTGGACCGGGTCTACGAGATCGGCGAGCCGGGGCGGCGCAAGACCTCGCTGTCCGCCGCCCGCCGGCGCGCCACCATCGAGGAGCACCAGGCCATCCTGCGGGCGATCGAGGCCCGCGATCCGGAGGCGGCCCGAGCGGCCTCCGAGGCGCATCTGGACTCGGTGCTGCACCGGATCGAGGAGCAGCGAAAAAAATCTTCGGACGGGGATGTCGAGAACGCGGGACCGGCTCCGTCCCTGGGGTGAACGCGACCACAATGGGTCGCATCCGCATCGAGGAGAACCACGATGGCCAAGTACCTGCTGCTGAAGCACTACCGCGGCGCTCCGGCTCCGGTGAACAACGTGCCGATGGACCAGTGGACGCCGGAGGAGATCTCGGCGCATGTGCAGTTCATGAACGACTTCGCGGCCCGGCTGGAGAAGACCGGCGAGTTCGTCGACGGTCAGGCGCTCGCCCCGGAGGGGTCGTGGGTGCGGTACGACGGTGAGGGGCGTCCGCCGGTCACCGACGGTCCGTTCGCCGAGACCAAGGACCTCATCGCGGGCTGGATGGTGATCGACGTCGACAGCCACGAGCGCGCCGTCGAGCTGGCCGGTGAGCTGTCGGCCGCTCCGGGGAAGGACGGGAAGCCGATCCACGAGTGGCTGGAGGTGCGCCCGTTCCTGGCCGCCAAGCCCAGTACCACGGAGTGCACTTTCAAGTGACGCAGATGAACGAGGCCCTGATCAGGAGCCTCACGCCGGGCGTGCTCGGCATCCTCGTCCGCCGCGGAGCCGATTTCGCGGCGGCCGAGGACGCCGTGCAGGACGCGCTCATCGAGGCGGTCCGCGGGTGGCCGGCCGACCCCCCGAGGGACGCCAAGGGCTGGCTGGTCACCGTGGCCTGGCGCAAGTTCCTCGACGCGACCCGGGCGGACACCGCCCGCCGCCGGCGTGAGGACCTCGTCGAGGAGGAACCGGCACCCGGGCCCACGGCCTCGGTGGACGACACGCTCCAGCTGTACTTCCTGTGCGCCCACCCGTCGCTGACGCCGTCGTCCGCCGTCGCGCTCACGCTGCGCGCGGTCGGCGGCCTCACCACCCGCCAGATCGCCCAGGCGTATCTGGTGCCCGAGGCGACCATGGCGCAGCGCATCAGCCGGGCCAAGCGCACCGTCTCCGGCGTACGGTTCGACCAGCCCGGCGACGTCGCCACCGTGCTGCGCGTGCTGTACCTGGTCTTCAACGAGGGCTACTCGGGCGACGTCGACCTCGCCGCCGAGGCCATCCGGCTCACCCGGCAGCTCGCGGCCGCGATCGACCACCCCGAGGTGGCGGGGCTGCTCGCCCTGATGCTGCTCCACCACGCCCGGCGCGCCACCCGGACCGCGCCCGACGGCAGCCTGGTGCCGCTCGCCGAGCAGGACCGCTCCCGGTGGGACACCAAGGCGATCGCCGAGGGGGTGGAGATCCTTCAGACGGCGCTCGCCCGCGACCGGCTGGGCGAGTTCCAGGCCCAGGCCGCCATCGCGGCCCTCCACGCGGACGCGCCCACCGCCGAGGAGACCGACTGGGTGCAGATCGTGGAGTGGTACGACGAGCTCGCGGGCCTGACCGACAGCCCGGTCGTCCGGCTCAACCGGGCGGTGGCGGTCGGCGAGGCCGACGGCCCGCGCGCCGGGCTGGCCGCGCTCGCGGAACTGGACGATTCTTCCCCCAGCTCTTCGAGCGGGGGATACTCCTTGCCCCGCCACGCGGCGGTGGCGGCGTACCTCCACGAGCGCGACGGCGACCTGGCGACGGCGGCCCGGCTGTACGCGGAGGCGGCCCACAAGGCAGCCAACCTCGCCGAACGCGACTACCTGACCCGCCAGGCCGCCCGGCTCAACACCGGCCGATCCCACTGACGGGCCGCACCACGGGTCGCGTCAACGAACAGTCGGCTCACGGGCGGACGTAGCGGTCGGGGTTGCCCTGCGGCCAGTTGACGGTGAGGCTCTGGCCGTCCCCGCTGACCACGGCGTGGCCACCGGAAATGGTCTCGCCCTGGCAGCTCATGGTCACGGCCATGCTCGCGCTGATCGTCCCGGGGCAGGACTTGCCCTGGTACCCCACGGAGAGGGAACCGCCGCTCACGGTCATCACGAGCGGCTTACCGTTCGGATCGCGCACCGTGGAGTACCACGTGCCCTGCACGCTCGCCGGGGCGCCCGCACGGGTCGGCGCGGGGGCCTGGGTCTTCGGAGTCGTGCGGCGCGGGGCCGGAGTGGTGCCGTCGGCGGTGCGGGTGGCCCTGGGACTGCTCGGGCTCGCGCTGGGGCTCTTGGCGGGCTTCGTACGGCTCGGGCTGGGGCTCGCGCTGGTGGGAGCGGCGGACGCGGTGCCGCGTTCCGCGTCGTCCGCCTTCTGGGCGGACGCCGTCTTGTCGGAGGCGCCGGACGACTGGGCGCCCTTGTCGTCGTCCTTGCCGCAACCGGTCAGCGCCAGAGCCAGTACCGCGACGGCCACGGTGACGGCCGCATTCATTTTCCGCACGAGAATCCCTGATATTCCTGAGTGAACGGGGAAGGCATGAGGGAAGATCTTGACAGGCGGATACGCCGAAGCTCCACAGATTCCGGAGATGTTCTCCAGGAAATGTTCACTGGAATCCGGATCAGTTTCCCGCGGCGCTTTCTCCTGGTGACTTTCTCACGGCGGCCCTCTCACGGAGGCTTTCTGGCGCGGTCGCCGGACGGTCACCGGATGGTCGCCGGACGGGCGCCGGGCCGGTGGACCACCGCCCACGGCCGGGCCACCCCTTCCTCTCCCGTGCGATGACCTCCGCGCCGACCCAGTCGAACGGATGTGGCCGTCCGCCGCGACCGGCCGGGTGAACAAGGGGTTAAGCGGCCCGGAAAGGCCGGTTACGGCGATGTCGTTATTCCTTGTGCAACTCCCTTCGAATAACTCGATGACCTGCGACTGCGGGAATCCCGCGGGGAACTAGGTAATTTCCGGGGCAACCGCTTGCCGTCCATCGCGGTCTACCGGGGCGATCGGAAACACCAAATAGCCGATCGCCGGCGCCCGGTGACTGAACCGCACTTTCTCGCCGGCCCGATCGGCACTGATTGCACGAAGGGCCCTTTCCCTATGCGCAGGTACCGGATCATGGCCGCTACGGCCACCCTCGCTCTCGCCCTGGGGGGAGCCGCGCTCGCGGCGCCCGCCGCCCAGGCGGCCCCGACGACCTCGGGCTCTCTCGTCCACGAGGACGGCGAGCTCTGGTACAAGGCCGCCGCGGGGCAGAAGAACAATCTGACGGTCTCCGAGCAGATCGTCAGCCGTGGGGAATTCGAGGAGTATTACGTCCTCACCTTCCGCGACCAGGGTGACATCACCATCGATGCGCAAGCGGCGGACTGGGACGAGTGCACCTACCCGACCGCGAGCGATCACACCGTCGCCCAGTGCGCGGTGGAAATCCCGCAGAACTCCGACGACTCCGATGACTTCGACGTCGATCTCGGTGACGGCAACGACACCGCGAAGATCGACCCCAATGGCTCGGCCTACGCCGGAATTCACGGCGGCGCCGGTAACGACGTCCTCCAGGGCAGCGCCGCGCCCACGTTCTACGGCGAGGGCGGCAACGACAAGATCGACGGTGGCGGCGGCGTCATGGGCTTCGGCGCCTACGGCGGCGACGGCGACGACACCATCACCAACTGCGCGCAGGAATGCCACGGTGACGCCGGGAACGACAGCATCACCGGCGGCTCCGAGGACAACATCCTGCGCGGGGGCACCGGCAACGACACCCTCCGTGGCGGCAAGGGCGACGACACCCTCTACGGCAACAGCGGCGACGACGTGCTGTGGGGCGGCGAGGGCAATGACACCCTCTCCGGCGGCACGGGCAACAACGAGATCCACCAGGACTGAGTCCGGGCAGGACTGAGTCCGGGCCGGACCAGGTCCCTTGGGGCCGGGGCTCCCCTCGGGAGTCCCGGATCTCCCCTTCGCCCACTTCCCTCGGCTTACTTCCCTCGGCTTACTTCCCCCAGATCCTGCGATACGCCTGCCGATAGCCCTCGGAGTCCCAGGACGGCGCACCACCGCTGTTCGCGGCGGTGGTGATGTGCACCGAGGGGACGTATCCGCTGGCGGGCTTGTCCGCGAAGGCGCGGTTGAATTCATCGACGATCTGCCACCCCTGTTCGGTGAGGGGCTCGGGCACCGTGGCCGCCTGGAACCGCTGGCCGTTGACGCGCTGGAAGGCCGACGGGTCGCCGTCCCCCGCGCCGATGTTGAACGGGGCGCCCGCCCCGTCCTTGCCCGCGGCGCGCAGGGCGGCGGCGGTGTGCCGGAAGTACAGGTCGTTGATGGCGGCCGAGTACGTCCACTTGTCGCCGAAGCGGGAGAGCAGGGACCGGACTTCCCCGATGGCGCGCTTGTTGACCTCGGGTATCGGCATGTTCTGGTAGCTCAGCAGCTTGACGTCGGAGCAGGTGGCGAGCTCCTTCTTGATCAGGTCCGACTTGCGCTTCGCGAACGGGACCGTGCCGTCGGTGAACAGCACCACGCCCGCGCGGCCGCCCGAGCGGGCGATGATCCAGTCGGCGCTGATCTTCGCGACGTCCTCGACCCGGGTGGTGACGTTGGTGAAGAGATCCGGGCTCCCGTCCGGGCCCGGGGTCGGGGCGGCGTGCCAGCCGATCACCGGAATGCCCGCCGCCTTGGCCTTCTTGATCTCGTCGGCGACGCTGCCGGGGTCGAAACCGGCGATGGCGATGCCGTCCGGCTTGAGGGCGAGCGCCTCCTTGAAGGCTGACCGGTAACCCTCCGGTGTGCCCTGGCCGTTGATGGTGCGGGCGTTCCACCGCAGCAGCGTCGCGGCTTCCTGGACGCCCTGGGCGACTCCGGCCGGACCGGGGTTGGAGAGGTCATGGGCGATGAAGACGACGCTCTTGCCGTGACCGGCCGCCTCGGGCCCGGTGGTGGGGCCCTTCCAGGGGGCGTCGACGGCCTCCGCCTTCTTGACGGCTTGTTTCGCTCTGGAGAGGACGGTCGGGCAGCCGGGCTTCGCGGAGGTCCGGTGGGTCGTGGTGGAGGCGGCGCCGGGCTCGCAGCCGGCGGTGGCCACGGCCAGCAGCGCGATGGCCGTCAGGGCCGCCTTGCGGGTGGGGTGCACGGGTCTCCTCGCAGGGCACGGAGTGGTACGGAGAGTTCGGACGGGTGGGTGGACCGGGGGTGGGCCGGGGATGGACCGATGGTGGGCCAGGGGCTGGGAGCAGACAGGTTACGGGTGGCGGTGGCGCGCCGGGCAGCCCCCTTCGGCACCCGCTGCCCCATCGAGCACAGTCGTGAACAAGCCAGCCCACACGCCACCCTCGGCCTCCACCCCATGACCACCGGGCGGCCACCTTCCGGCCACCGGCTGGGCGGCTGACGGGGCTCCGGGGGATACGTAGATGACCTAAACCCAGCAAACCGTGGAAATTCCGTGGTCGTTGGGAGGCCATCCCTTGCGCGTGTGCGCGCAGGCGGTAGTGTTCACGCCCGGTCAGGCATGTGGCGCGATTCCATCGCTCGCGTTCCGGCCGGAATCGCCGTCGCCGACGTCCCGTTTCCCGGTGTCGGCGATCGGCGGCAACAACACCTCGGTCACCGCTCAGGAGCACATCGAAGGAGGACCTGGGTGTCTGTGGACACGGCGGACCCGCCAGCCGACCAGGAGCCGTCCGGACAGGCGTCGCAGCCGAGTTCGGGGTCCCGGCGCACGACGGGCAGCGGGGCGGGTCGTACGACGGACCGCACGACGGGTCGCAAGACGGGTCGTAGGACGGAAGCCCTCGGCGCGCTCCTCGACCGCTGGCCGTTCCGGCGGAAGCTCAACGTCCTGGTGATCGTGCCGCTGACGGTCGTCGGCGCGCTCCTCGGCCTCGCCGTGAACGGCGAGGTGCGACAGGCCCTGGACGCCGACCGCACCGCCGAGCGGGTGCGCGACAGCGGCCAGGTGGCCCGGCTGATCAACGACGTACAGGCCGAGCACCGGGAGGCGCTCCTGCTCTCCGTCCAGCAGGAGTCGGTCCGCCCCGGGGCCACCTTCCCGTCCACCGCCGACTACCGCCGGGCGCAGCGGGTCACCGATGGGCGGGCCGCCGATGTGCGTTCCGCGTTCGGCTCCGCCCTGCCGAAGGACGAGGCCCGCGCCCTCGACTACGTCCAGCGCCTGAGCGTGCTGCGGGACAAGGTCGAACGGGGCTCGGTGCCCGCCGCCGGTATCGACCCCGCGTACGCCGCCGCCGTCGGCTATCTCATCGACGGCATCGGGCTCGACCACTTCTCCGACAACCCCTCGTCCTCCGCGATCGAGCTGGTCGACGCCGTGATGCGCGCCGACGCCGCCCACGCGGCCTTCGAGGGCGGGGTGTTCTCCGCCCAGACCCGGGACGCCAACGGCCTCACCGAGTACACCCGCGCGGTCGGCGCCCACCGGGTCTACGAGGAGCAGTCGGAACGTTTCGCCAGGGTCGCCGACCCCGATCAGGTCCTGCGCCTCGACGGCATCGAGCGGAACGCCGAGGAGAACGGCATCGAGGACCGGTTCGCCGAGCTCCAGATCGACCCCAGCTCCCTCCAGGGCCAGTCGCCGAGGGAGCTCCGCTCGGCGATGGCCCAGGGCAACCGGCAGGCCGAGGCCCGGCTCGAGATCGCCCGCTCGCTGATCGGCGAGATCGCCGACCGGGCCGACGGCGTCTCCAACGACGCCCTCTACAAGGCGCTGGCCCTGCTCGCCCTCGCCGTCCTCGGCTTCGCCGCCTGGCTGACCTTCTCCTTCCTGGTCCGGCGCTCCGTCGTCCGCCCCCTGGCGGCCCTCACCGGCGCCGCCCACCAGGTGGTCGAGGTGGCGGACGAGGAACTCGCCAAGGTCGAGGACGACGACACGACCGACACCACCCCGCTACGGCCCCGGCCGATCCCCGTCCCGGTGCGCGACGAGATCGGCGATCTGGCCGAGGCGTTCAACCAGGTGCAGGTCACCGCCGCGGCGCTGCTGGAGCGGCAGGTGCTCAGCCGCCGCAACGTCGGCGAGATGTTCGGCAACGTCGGCCGCCGGGTCAGCAACCTCACCACCCGCCAGCTCACCCTGATCGACGCCGTCGAACGCCAGGAGACCGCCCCCGACATCCTGGAGCGGCTCTACCGCATCGACCACATCGCCGTACGCCTCCAGCGCAACGCCGACAGCCTGATGCTGCTCGCCGGAATCCGGGAGACCGAGCTGGACGCCCGGCCGACGACGCTGGCCGATGTCATCCGCGCGGCGCTCGGCCAGATCGAGGGGTTCCAGCGGGTGTCCCTGCGGTCCGAGACCGAGGTCACCCTCGCGCCCGACATCACCGGCGACCTCACGCTGATGCTGGCGGAGTTGCTGGAGAACGCGGTCTCGTTCTCCCCGTCCGACACCCCCGTCGAGGTCGTCGTCCGGCCCGGCACCGATGTCACGGTGGACGGCGGCGCGCTGATCGAGGTCATCGACCACGGCCTCGGCCTGGCCGCGGAACGTCTCGAGGAGGAGAACGCCCGCCTGGTGCGCCGCGAGCGGCTCGACCTCGTACCGACCAAGGTGCTCGGCCTCTTCGTGGTCGGCAGCCTCGCCCGGCGCTGGGGCATCCGGGTCACGCTGAGCCGTACGCCGGGCGGCGGGGTCACGGGCAGTGTGTGGGTGCCGTCGGCGCTGCTGGTGGCGCGGGGGGCGGGGAAGGAGCCGGCGGTTACGGGGTCGGGCTCGGCCTCGGGATCGGTTACGGCCTCGGGGCCGGCTTCGGCTTCGGGGCCGGGGTCGGCTTCGGCTTCGGGTAAGGGCGCGGACGGGTCCGGGCGGGAGCCGCGGGAGTCCGAACCCGCGCCCGCCGCCACGCCTCCGCCCGCTCGGACCTCCGCCACCGCGCCCGAGCGTCGCCCGGCGGCGCCGGCGACGGAGTCGGGTCTGCCGCGGCGCGTCCCGGCGACGTCCCCTACGAACGCGGAGTCGGCCGACGCCGCGCAGGAGACGCGGACGGCGAACGATCCGAACGCCGGGAAGGAGCGGTCCGCCACGAACGAGCCGAACGCCACCCCGGCCGCCGCTCCCGGCTCCCGCGCCCTCCGCCGCCGCGTCCGTGGCGCGACGCTCGACAAGACCACCTCACCGGCCGACCGGGCGATCCCAGCGACGCGCCGGCCCGCCGACGCCGAGGCGGTCCGCTCCGAACTCGACGAGTTCGAGGCGGCCGTTCGCAGGGCGGAGCGGGACAGCGCCGCCGCCCCGGCCGAAGCCATGCCATCGACACATCAGCGACCCCGGAAGGAGTCGGGCAGTGACCACGCCGACAGATAAGAGCGGTACCGCTGAGCGGGAAGCCACCGATCTGCGAGCCGCCGCGGCCGACTTCACCTGGCTGCTGGACCGATTCGCCACCCAGACCGCCGGTGTCGTCGACGCCATCGCGGTGTCCTCCGACGGTCTGCTGATCGCCGTCTCCCAACTGCGGGAACAGGCCGACTCCGAGCGGCTCGCCGCGATCGTCTCCGGTGTCACGAGCCTCGCCGCCGGTGCCTCCGGCAACTACGGCCTGGGCGGCCTGAACAAGGTCATCATCGATCTCGAGGGCGGCCATGTGCTGGTGTCGTCCATCGGCTGCGGTGCCGTGCTCGGCGTGGTGACCACGAAGGAGGCGAAGCTGGGCAACATCGCGTACGAGATGACCCTCTTCGCCAACCGGGCCGGGACCGCGCTGACCCCGCAGCTCGTCATGGAGCTGAAGAAGAGCGCCGGGTCCGTCGGCTGACGGGTCGCGCGGAGCATGGAGGAGGGGGGCGAGATGGTCGCCGGTGAACCAGTACCTCACGAAGCGGCAGCACATGAGGCGGCAGGGCACGAAGCGGCGGGGCATGAGGCGGCGGCGCATGAGGCGGAGGACGACGCCCGGGCCGCCCCGGAGCCACCCGAGCCCGCCGTCCGCGCCTCCGCCGTCCGCCCGTTCCTGCTGACCGCGGGCCGGGTGTCCGGGAGCGGCGCCGCGCCACCGCTCCCGGTCGAGACCCAGATCGTGGCGACGCCGGACGGGCTGTCCGCCCTGCGGTCGCTCACCTTCGAACGCCGCGACATCGTCGCCGCCTGCCGACGCACCCAGTCGGTGGCGGAGCTGGCCGCCCGGCTGCATCTGCACCTCAACGTGGTCCGGGTCCTCGCGGAGGACCTGTGCGCCGCCGGATATCTGGCGGTCCACGTCCCGAACGCCGGGACCGTCCACGACATCTCCGTACTGCGAAGGGTTATCGATGGTCTCCGTGCCGTCCCCGACTCACGGGGCTCACTCCGCGACAGCGGTTGAAGAACCGCCACTGCCGGTCAAGCTGGTCATCGCCGGTGGCTTCGGGGTCGGCAAGACCACGGCGGTGGGCGCGATCTCCGAGATCCGGCCGCTGACCACGGAGGCGTTGATCACGGAGGTCGCGGCGGGCGTGGACGACCTCACGCACACCCCCGGCAAGACCACCACCACGGTCGCCATGGACTTCGGCGTCATCACGATCGACCCGAAGCTGAAGCTGTATCTGTTCGGCACGCCGGGCCAGGACCGCTTCGGCTTCATGTGGGACGACGTGGTCGAGGGCGCCCTCGGCGGTCTGGTGATCGTGGACACCCGCCGTCTGGACGACTGTTACGCGGCGGTGGACTACTTCGAGCACAAGGACATCCCCTTCGCCGTCGCCATCAACGCCTTCGACGGCGAGGTCCAGCACGATCTGGACGAGGTCCGCTGGGCCCTGGACATCTCCGAACACGTCCCGCTGATCGTCTTCGACGCCCGCGAGACGGGCTCGGTCCGCGACGCGCTCCTGGTCGTCCTCGACGTGGCCCTCTCCCGCGCCCAGTCCGCCGCCGCCCCGGCCTGACAGGACGTAACGGACCGGCCGACGACGCGGGCCGAGACCACGGGTCCAGATCGAGACCACGGGTCCAGACCGAGACCACGGGTCCAGACCGAGATCAGGGGTCGCCCTCCTCCGGCAGGGACCGCAGACGGGTCCGGCGCCCGTCCTGGTCCAGGATGCCCAGGGCCTCGGCAGGCCCGCCGTGCGCTCCGAAGGTGTGGGGGATCATCGTGGAGAACTCCGCCGCCTGTCCGGTCTCGACGACGATCCTCCGATCCCCCAACACGAGCGTGACGGCCCCGGACAGGACCGTGAACCAGTCCCTGCCCGGATGGACCTTCAGCGCCTCGGCGCTGGTCGGGGCCGGTTTGGTGAGGCGTAGCTTGGCCACGATGACCCCGGGCTGCCGGTTCAGCATCCAGGCGGTCCGCCCGCGCGCCGCGTCATGCCGTGGCCGGATGATCACGTCATCGGCGGCGGTCGAATCCACCAGCTGATCCAGAGTGGTCCCCAGGGCCCGCGCTATCGCGCTCAACTGATCAAGACTGATCCGCCGATGCCCCGTCTCGATCCGGCTCAGCGTGGACGGACTCAGATAGCAGCGGGCGGCCAGATCGTCCAGCGACCAGCCCATGGCCGAACGCAGTCCCCTGATCCGCTGGCGGACCAGGGCGTCGAGAGCGCTGTCCTCTTGCGTCATACGCAAGATGGTATGTCGGTGAAGCAAGGTCCACTTACGCTCGAAACATGACGGACCACCACCACGAGCACCATCACCAGCACCACCACCACCACCACCACGGCGCCGCCGGGGCGGACCAGCCGGACGACTCGGGCTGGGCCGAACTCCTGGACCTCGACGCCGAAGTCCTGCACACCTACCTGTCCGAAGCGACATCCCAGCTGGCCCAGTTGACTCGGGACGACCCGCCCCGCCGCATCCTCGACCTGGGCAGCGGCACCGGCACCGGAACCCTCGCCCTGCTCCGGCGTTTCGAGGGCGCCGAGGCGATCGCCGTCGACCGATCCCCTGACCTCCTGGAGCATCTGCGGGGCAAGGCCCGAGCACGCGGAGTGGAGGACCGGGTGCGAACCGTCCAGGCGGATCTGGACGACACATGGCCGGACTTCGGCCCCGTGGACCTGGTGTGGGCGTCGGCGTCCGTCCACCACCTCACCGACCCCGACCGGGGCTTGCGTGAGATCTTCGAACGGCTGCGCCCCGGCGGTCTCCTGGCCGTGATCGAGATGGCCGGTTTCCCGCGCTTCCTCCCCGACGACGTCGGCCGAGGGCGGCCCGGCCTGGAGGCCCGCTGTCACGCCGTACAGGCCCAGGAGCACGCCGAGCGGATGCCGGAACTGGGCTCCGACTGGGGCCCGCGCCTCTCCCGCGCCGGATTCCGCATCGCGGTGGAACGCCCCTTCACCATCGATCTGCGCCCCCCGCTCCCCGAGCCCACCGGCCGCTACGCCCAGGCGTTCCTCCGTCGCGTCCGCTCCCATGTGGCGGAGCGCCTGAGCCCCGACGACCTGGCCACCCTCGACCACCTCATCGACAGCGACGGCCCGGACGGCGTGCTGCGACGCGACGACCTCAACGTCCGCGCCGAGCGCACCCTGTGGGCGGCCCACCGCCCATGACCCGTCAACGGGTCGGCGGAAGCCCGAGGAAGTCGGCGCACTGTTCCACCGTGTGGTCGAAGAACTCGTCGGTGGGGTCCACGCTGCCGACGAACTGACCGAACAGCTCGAAGCTCAGCATCCCGAACAACTGCGTCCACACCACGAGGCCGCGGTTGAGCGTCTCCGGCGGCAGATCCGGCGCGATCCGCTCGCCATCCGGCGCGACCAGCTCGCCCAGTGCCCGCAACTGACCGGCCAGACCCTCGGTCAGGGGCGGGCCTTCGAACGCGGGCGAAGGGTTCGTCTCCCGCAGGATCCTGATCAGCACCATCGGTACGCGCGCCGCCGAGGCGACCGTGTCCTGCGGGGCGGCGTACCCCGGGATCGGTGAACCGTAGATCAGGGCGTACTCATGCGGATTGGCCCGAGCCCAGCCCCGGACCGCGTGACACGCCTTGCGCCAGCGCTCCCGCGGCGCGCCCTCCTCCGCGGCCTTCTCCGCCTGCTCGCCCACCGCGTCGTAGGCGTCGATGATCAAGGCGGTGAGCAGCTCGTCCCTGCTGGCGAAGTAGCGGTAGAGGGCCGAGGACACCATGCCCAGCTCCCGGGCGACCGAGCGCAACGAGAGTTTCTGGGCGCCATCCACCGCGAGCTGACGCCGGGCCTCGTTCTTGATCTCCTGCGTGAGCTCCGCTCGGGCCCGGTCCCTGGCTGTCCGACTGGCGTTCATGCCGACCAGTGTGCCATGAGCGAGAGCGGTGCACGATTCCGAGAGCACTGCTCTTGACTTGTGGATGGGGTTCGGTGTTCAGTGATCTCAACAGAGAGCACCGCTCTCGTCGCTCGAACACCGCTCTCGCGCATCGAGAGTCGAAGAGGGATGACATGACCGAGCTCCGCAACCTCAAGCCCAGCAAGTTCGACAGGATCTTCAACGGCCTCGCCAAGCGCCTGACGAAGATTGGCATCGGTCTGGCCGGGAGCCAGATCCTGGCCGTCCGCGGCCGCAAGAGCGGCGAGTGGCGCACCACCCCGGTCAACCCGCTCACCCTGCGCGGCGAGCGCTACCTCGTCGCCCCGCGCGGCCACACCCAGTGGGTGCGCAACATGCGGGCGGCGGGCGGCGGCGAACTGCGGCTGGGCCGCAGGGTGGAGCCGTTCACCGCCGTCGAGGTCGAGGACGGTGTGAAGCCGGAGATCCTGCGGCTGTACCTGAAGAAGTGGGCGTGGGAGGTCGGCCGCTTCTTCGACGATGTCGACGCGCATTCGAGCGACGAGAAGCTGCTGGAGATCGCGCCCGGCTTCCCGGTGTTCAGGATCAGCGCGCAGGGATGACCCGCGGGTGGCCCGGATCCGCTACCAGTCCGACGTCGTGATCAAGGCGCCGCTGAGCAGGGCCTCGAAGCGTGGTTGAGCGCCCTGAAGACCACCGCCGAGGCAGCCAACCGTCCTGACCGGCAGTCTCTTTGACTTCACCGATGAGTGGTGAGTGACTGTTCGCCGCACGTCGTACGGCTCTGGAGGCGCTCCGTGGGTGAAGCAGAAGTGGCGGACGAGACGAAGCCGGAAGGCGCGGAAAGCGCGAAGCCGGAAGGCGCGGAAGCGCGCTGCCCTCTCGGCGACTTCCCGTTCGCCACGGAGCACCCCCTCGAACCCCCGAAGGAGTGGGCGGCGCTGCGGGCCGAGGGATGCCCGATCCCGGAGCTGACGCTGCGCTCCACCGGCGCCCCGGTGCGGGTGCTGACCCGGTACGAGGATGTGCACGCGATGCTGTCCGATCCCCGCTTCCCACGGGATGTGAGCGAGGCGGGACCGGACGGGACCGGCACCGGCGAACGGCACCAGCGCTGGCGGCGCCTGGTGGGTCAGGCGCTCACCGCCAAGCGGGTCGCCGCGCTCCGCCCCCGGATCGTCGCCATCGGCCACGCCCTGGTGGACGCCATGGAGGCCGGGCCGATCCCCGCCGACCTCTGGACGGGTTTCGCGTATCCGTTCCCGGCACGGGTCGTCGGCGCCCTGCTGGGCGTACCGGAGGCGGACTGGGACCGCTTCGCGTACTGGTCGGGCGCCCTGTTCAGCGGGGACCGCTACGGCGAGCAGGAGACCCGCACCGCCCGCGAGGAGCTCCTGGCGTATCTGGGCGAGCATGTGGCCCGGACGCGGAGCGCACCGGGTGACGACCTGCTCAGCAAGCTGATCGAGATCACCGACGCCGCCGACCCCCGCCCGCCCGGGGCGGTCCTGGTCCAGATCGCGCAGGGCCTGATGCACGCCGGCCACGAGACCACGTCCAGCGTGATCGGGAAGCTGGTCCCGGTCCTGCTCGACGACCGTTCCCGCTGGCGGCGCCTGCTGGACGACCGCTCCCTGATCCGCCCGGCCGTCGAGGAGTTGCTCCGCTTCGACGTCAACCGTGGCCCGGGTATGCCCCGCTACCTGACGGAGGACGCCCAACTGGGCGGCGAGGTGATCCCGAGGGGCAGCACCACCGTTTCGGTCGTCGCCTCCGCCAACCGCGACGAGCGGATGTTCCCCCACCCCGACCACCTGGACCTGACCCGCACCCCCAACCGCCACCTCGCCTTCGGCGCCGGCGCCCACTCCTGCATAGGCCAGGCCCTGGCCCGCACCGAACTGCACATCGCCCTGGAAATCCTCCTGGACCGCTTGCCCGATCTCGACCTGGCCGTCCCGTCCTCCGAGCTGGCGCGCCGCACCGGAGTGCTCACGGACAGCTTCGAGCGGGTGCCGGTGGTGTGGTGACCGTTGTCGCGGGCGCTAGCGGCCGTCGGCCACGCCCAGGCCGCGGCGTACGCCCACGAGGGTTTGCATCCCGATGATGACCCACACGAAGTTCGAAGTGACCGATGGCCAGGCGCCATTGGCGGCCGCCGATACGGCCAGCAGCGCACCACCGAGCATGTTGATCGACTGGGATGTGCGCGAATCCGGTTCGATCCGCCGACGTGACACCAGGGCATAGGCCGTGGCGGTGCACAGGGCACCTATCCACCCGGCCGCCGTGGCGACCAGGGGCAGCAACTCCTCCATACCGCCATAGTGGCGGCCGCGAGGATACACATCAATCGAAGTTATCTTCTCCCTGCATTAAGCTGAACTGAATGGATATCGACGCACGCAAACTGGCCGTGCTGCTGGCCGTCCACCGGGCCGGAGGGGTGTTGGCGGCGGCGGATGTCCTGCATCTCACACCGTCCGCCGTTTCCCAGCAGATCGCCCGCCTGGAGGACGCGGTCGGCGTCACCGTTCTGGATCGTCAGCCCCGTGGAGCCGTCCTCACACAGGCGGGCCGGGTTCTCGCCGAGGCCGCGGAACGCGTCGAGTCCGAGCTGACCGACGCCCGCAAGGCACTGGCCGCGCTGCAGGGGGAGGTGACGGGCACGGTCGTCATCAGCGCCTTCAAGACGGTGATCCGCATGCTGCTCGTACCGCTGGTGCACCGGATGCGCGAGCAGTTCCCCGGTCTGGAACTGCTGATCCGGGAGATGGACGGTGAGAAGGCCCACCAGGAGCTGCGGTCGGGAGCGGTCGACCTGATCGTTCTGGAGGCCGAGAGCCCCATCGGACACCGGGCCGCCCGCGGCACCCGCGATGTGCCGGTGCTCGAGGAACCATGGGTGGTGATCATGCCCGCGGCGACGCCGGTCCCGGCCAGTACGGCGGATCTGGAGCACCTCACCTGGCTCGGGGTCGACCCGGACGCGGCCTCCCACAGCGCCACCGAACAGGCCAGGGGCGGGCTGAAGGCCACGCCCCCGGTCCACAGCTACTACGACTACGACGTCGCGCTCTCGCTGGTGTCGGGAGGTCTGGGCATCGCGATCGTGCCCGCCCTGGCCGTGCTGGGTGTGCTGCCCGACGGCGTAAAGGCGGTGTCCCTGCCCGGCCTGGGGACCCGCCGCCTGATCGCCCGGCACCGCACCACTCGCTCCGAGCCCCGCAAGGAAGTCCTCACCGTCCTCGACGCCATCATCGCGTCCGCCGCCGAGCTCGACACCAACGTGTAGTCAGCCGCCCAAGGACCAGAGAAGGGCGGTGGTGCCGAAGAAGCCAACGGCACCGAGGGCGGCTCCGACCATGGCGGCCCACAGGCGCCCGGCCCCGCGGCGGGCGTGGTGCACACCCATGGCCCCGAGAACGATGGCGAGCGCCCCGGCGATGATCGTCCACGGAAGGGCGATGAGCACGAGCGTGGACCCGAATACGCCCAATGCGCCCACGGCGGAGGACACGCCGAGAACAAGCGCGGTGGGGCCCAGCGCGACGGCGGGTGAGTCACTTTGGCCGGACACGGTCGACTCGGACATGACCTGCTCCCCTGTGGGATGGGTTCCCCGTTCCGTACTGATCATACCGACGGGGGTACGGCTGACCGATGGGGACCGGTGTCCGGCGGGGGCCGGTGTCCGGCGGGGCGTCAGCCCGGAGTTGAGCGTGATCGGGGCATCTCCGGATGGTCGACTTCCGCCTATTGGCGTGACAGGACCCGGGTGATGCCCGCGGCGAGGGCGGTCGCCAGCAGCCAGCCCGCGCCGATCAGGAGCCAAGCGATCCACTGGGTCGGCCCCGTCGGCTGGAACACCCGCTCCTGGCCGAAGTCGATCACAGGCAGGAGCAGGTCCAGGCTGTACATCACCGGACTGAACACCGGGTGGGGCGTACCGCTCAGCGGGGTGGGCCGGTGCAGGGCGAAGACGGTGGCACCCGTGGCGAGCAGGGCCAGCAGCCACACCGCGGCACGTTCCGGCGCATAGCCGTACCCGACGGTGGCATCCTGCACATGGCCCCAAGCGCGGGCGTACCGGGGGAGGGTCGCGCGGCGGTGCCGCTGGCGGGTCAGGAGCACGGTCCGGGCGTCACGGTCCTGGCCGATGGACTGGTACACGGTGGCGAGCTGTTGGTACGGCTGGGGTCGGTACCCGTCGGGATCACGGCTCAGCAGCTCGAGACGATGGTCGACCGGAAGGTGTGGTTCCAGCGACCGGTAGACCAGGCCGTCGAGTTGGAGGGGCGGCTGTTCGCGAGGGTCGTCATGGAGCCGGAGTACACCAACGGCGGCGTGACGCAGGTCCATGCCTCCCGTGGCCCGCGCGGGCCGGAGGAGCAGCTCTCCGGTCTGGAGATGCCGGCAGGAGAGGGCGTTCCCGTGGGCGGGGGCGAGGAACGCCGTGTCGAAGTTGACCGATCCGCCGACGGTGGCGCCGGTCAGCGTGATGGCTCCGGCGGCGCGGAATCCGTCGGTCCCGACGACGCCCTTCGCCTCGAGGCGCGCGCCGTCCAGGGCCACACCCCCGGTATGCGAGAGATGCGCGCCTTGGAGGAGCAGACTCCCGCTGATATGGGCGTCATGCACGTTGACACCGCCCTGAACGCGGCAGTTCATCAGGTCGAGGTTCCCGTCAACCGTCGTGGCGTTCATCCCGAGCCCCGGTAAGTACGAGCCGCCGAAACTGGTCACTCGCAGCTTGGCCCCGTACAGCTGCGGCGCCTCCTCGAACCAGCACTCCTCCAGCCACAGTACGCAGCACGCCTCGGCGAAGACCAGGCGCAGCTTCCCCGATATCCGGGCGCCCGTCAGGTGGACCATCGGAGTTTCCCCACCGGTGGCATCGGCACCGCCCAGCAGCAACGAGCGGATCACCGAGGCCCGCACCCGGCGCTCCGGCCCCCAACTGCCGCCGTCCAGCACCGCCCCGCCGTCCGCGTCGCGCGGACGCAGGTCGACCTCGTCCCCTGCGGCGAAGGCATCCCAGAGCCGAAGTTCCGGGCCGATGAGGTCGTCAGGGCGCATCCGGGCGTCCTCCGGTGGGTCTGAAACGGGATCCGTCCATATCCCGATCGGTCGTGGACCCCGGTCGGTCGTGGACCCCGATCTTCCGCGACGAGCGGCCACGCTGTCCATGGGCAGGCGCACGGGCCGGACCGCCGACTCGCGGACATCGTCGTGTCGGGTCTACGGCTCCCGTACGACGTCGGCGATGACGGTGGTCACCACCTTGCGGACGGCCCCGGTGTCCGGCGGCGCGGATTCGCGGTCCGCGAAGAGCAGATGCCCGGCCCCGATCACCGTGGGTGCGAGCGCGTCGATGTCGGCGTCGGCCGCGATGCGTCCCCGGTCCCGCTCGGCGGTGAGGTAGGAGGCGATCATGGCGGTGGCCTCCATCAGGAGCGGCACACCGGTCGGCGTGGTCTCGCGGAGCCGGGCGCGCAGCTCGTCCCGCGAGGTGACGAGGCTGACGATGGCCACGGCGACCGACTCGAACAGGGTCGTCAGCGCGTCGGCGAGGTGGCCGGTGACGGAGCCGGTCCCGGCGGAGTCGCGCAGGGCGGCGGACTGGTGGCCGAGCCGGGCGATGCGATTCCGTACGAGCTCGGCGAGGAAGGCGTCGAAGTCGGCGAAGTGCCGGTGCAGGACGCCCTTCGCGCAGCCCGCCTCCGTGGTGACCGCCCGACTGGTCAGCGCGCTGGGCCCGTCCCGGAGCAGGACTCGCTCGGCGGCCTGGAACAACTGCTCGCGTACGTCACGCATGGCCACCCCTGTCGGCACCGTGCGTCCCTCCTCACCCTGTTTGTGGGCCCGCCCGATTGACGAGTGGGCAAGTGCCCACTCATAGTGGGCGCATGCCCACTCTACCGTTCTCCGGGAACGAGCCCCATCAACATCGGCAGATGGCCGAGTCGTTCGGCGCGGATGCCGAACGCTACGACCAGGCCCGGCCCCGCTACCCCCAGGCCATGGTCGACCGGATCGCCACCGGCGGCCCCGGCCCCGACGTCCTCGATGTTCTCGATGTCGGCTGTGGCACCGGCATCGCGGCCCGGCAGTTCCAGCAGACCGGCCGCACGGTGCTCGGCGTCGAGCCCGACGCGCGGATGGCCGACGTGGCGCGGCGGCTCGGGACGGAGGTCGAGGTCGCGACGTTCGAAGCCTGGGACCCGGCCGGTCGGGAATTCGATGCCGTGATCGCGGGCCAGGCGTGGCACTGGATCGACCCGGTCGCCGGGGCGGCGAAAGCCGCCCAGGTGCTGCGGCCGGGCGCCCGGCTGGCCGCGTTCTGGAACGTCTTCCGGCTCCCACCCGACCTGGCGGAGGCCTTGGTCACGGTCTGCCGACGGGTGATACCCGACGCGCCGTTCGACTTCCGGGCGATCACGCGGGGCGGCCTGGACACGCACCAGCCGATCCTCACCAAGGCCGCCGACGGGATACGGACGGCGGGCGCGTTCGGCGAACCGGAACAGTGGCGGTTCGACTGGGAGTGGACCTACACCCGGGACGCCTGGCTCGAGCAGATCCCCACCCAGGGCGCCTTCACCCGGCTCCCTCCGGCCGAGCTGGCGGAGGTGCTCGAGGGCGTTGGCGCGGCCATCGACGCGATGGGCGGCAGCTTCACGATGCCGTACGCCACGGTGGTGATCACCGCGACCCGAACCGCCTCAGCCTGACCGCCGAGCCCGGCCGACCCCCTGGGCTACATCGACCGTTCAGCGAAATACCCAGGACGGGTAGGCATGGCTGAGCCCCCTCGCGGATCGGGAGGGGGCTCTGGCCGTGCTCGGTCAGCGGACCGCGGGCGGGACGCTCTGCTCGTACTGGAAGACGTTGTTGGGGTCGTACTTCGCCTTGATGTTGCGGAGCCGGTCGAAGTTGTCCCTCCAGTAGGCGGTTTCCCAGTCCTGCTGCGCGATGTTCGGCACGTTGACGTAGGCGCCGTCCACGTAGGTCCGCAGGGCCTGGCTGAACTCGGCGATCCATGCCTGGCACTGCGAGGTGAGTGGGTCGCAGACGCCCGGCTGGTCACTGCGCTCCCCCCAGCCGGCGCCGGGTTCGGAGTAGAAGAGCGCATCGCGGTGCGGGAAGGCGGTGCCGCCGCGGGGGCTCCTCCTGACGTTCCCGCCGAAAGCCTGGACGAAGAAGTTGCTGTCATCCGTCGGGGCGGTTTTGATGAACGAGTCGACGATGTCGATCGCATCGCTCGGGAACGGCTTTCTGGTGAACTGCGAGTGGAACTTCCAGTTCGCCGGTTCCTGCTCGATCGGAATCTGGAATCCCGCATATACATCGCCCCAGTTACCGACCTGCGTAGTGACGTCCGGGCTGTCGATCGACAGGATCGGGGCCAGCAACCTCTTCGTCTCGTCCGGCGTTCCTTCGGGGAGAACCCCGAACAGGAAGATCTGGTTTCTGTGGATCTCGAGCTGGGTTCCGAGGCGGGCGTCGGTGGTCGGTGCCGTACGCTGATATGCCTCGAAGATAGGGCGAAGGTTGTCGATGCCCTGCCACGTCGCCTGGAGATAAGTGACGCTCTTCAGCGGAGCCACTTTGTAGGTCAGTGACGTGACGATGCCGAAGTTGCCGTTCCCCGCGCCACGGAGCGCCCAGAGCAGATCCGAGTTGTTGTGCAGGTCCGCCCGGATCGCCTTGGCGCACTCGGTGCCCGACGGGACGACGATCTCGGCTCCCACCAGGCTGTCGCAGGCCATGCCGAGCCAGCGGGTGAGGAAGCCGAATCCGCCGCCGAGCGTCGCACCGGACAGACCTACGCTGCCCTCCGTTCCGGTGGTCACGGCGAAGTTCTGTTCCGCGAGGGTGGTCACCGCTTCCAACTGGTTGAGCCCGGCGCCGACCGTCGCGATACGCGACTTGGTGTCGACGTGAACCGACTTCAACTCGCTGATGTCGATCACGAGGCCGTTGTCCACGTTCGACCAGCCCTCAAGGGCATGGCGGCCGCTCCGTACCCGCACCGCCACGTCGTTCTGCCGCGCCCAGGTCAGGGCGTTGACCACGTCCTGGGTGTTCTGGGCGAAGACGATGACCAGCGGATAGTGGGAGAAGAGCTGGTCCCAGCCGAGGCGCGCGTCTGTGTATCCGGCGTCTTCGGGGCGGACGATCCGGCCGGTCAGCTTCGCAGGCCCGCAATGCGCATCGCCCCCGGACGCCCCGGTCACGGCGCTGGCAGCGGGGGCTGCGGCGGTCGCGGCGCCCGACACGACGACCGCACCGGCACCGGCGCCCGCCGTCACCCTCAGCAGTCCGCGACGGGAAAAGTCGTTCATGGTCCGTGTCCTCTCGACCATCAGCAGGCGCGAATTGGTCCTTTATGGATGATTTAGGTGAAGTGGACGGTAGCAAGGGCAAACACGGTGGACCGGCTCGACACGCTCGCAGCCAGGGCCAATGCGCCTGACGCCGTAGCTCCCCGTCTCGCGTGACCGAGCGGGACCGCCTTGTCGATCGAAAGAGCCGGCCCTGCGGACGAGACCCGGCGCCGGCCGGCGCGGTCATGCGGCTGCGCGAGTGATCCCTTACGTCATCGCGTTACCGCGATGTCTCACCTCGGGAATCGCTGCACTCGTACAGCCGTCATTCCCCACTCCCGGCGCCTTGAAAGACAGGCATTATTATCGCGCCGCCAACGCAATGTGTAGCGGAGCGGGAGAAATGCATTGTCGAATACAAGGTGACAAAATACTGCCTGTCGGCGGATTCAGTAGGGGATTGGTTCGAGGACGCGGAGACGCCGCGCCAGGGCGCTCGCCGCGAGACGGCCGGGCAGATCGGTCTCGACCGCGAGCCCGGGGGCAGGCGATCACAGTCCAGGTGCATATCGGCGTGGTTGATCTTTTTTGTGGCATAACGGATATTACGCTGCCGCTGTTGATCAGCGACGTCGAAAGGAATGCCGTGACTCTCGCGCCCAATCATGGCCATCAGTCGACCGCGAAGTCCGTGCTCCCACGCCTGAAATCGCGTGGCGGCGGACGCCTGGGGCGGCTACGGGCCGCTGTCGTGGCCGGTGCCATGCTCGCCGGGCTGAGTCCGGTGGCGGCCGGTGGGCCGCAGGCCGCCGCGGCGGCGGGGTATGGAGACGATCCGACGCAGTACTGGAACAAGGTCCTGCTCCAGACGTTCCGCGATGCGCGGGGCTGGGACGCCTCGCCCGGCAAACTCTCCAGGGCCGGGGCGATGGTCCACGCGGCGATCTACAACGCCGAGAGCGCCTATCAGTACACCTACGGAACCTTGAAGTACGAGCCATACCTCAACCGGCCGCTGAAGTATGCCCACAGATCGTCGCGGCCGCGTCCGGACGAGGAGGAGCGGCTGATCGACCGCACGGCGTACCGGATGATCTCCCAGCTGTTCCCGGGCGATCAGGCCTATATCGACGCCCAGTACGAGGCTCGGACCGGCCGCTCTCCCCACTCCTACGACCCCCTCGACCGCCTGGTGGTCGACCGCGTGGTGAGGCAGATCAACAGGGCCCGGGCGGGCGACGGTTCGGACAACCCGGAGGTCTACAGCGGCGACACCACCACATCTGGAGCCTGGCGGCCGACAGGTGAAGCGGACTGCCGGTGGCCGAGCGACGCGGTGACCCCGAACTGGGGCAAAGTGCGGCCGTTCGTGCTCCGCTCCGGCTCGCAGTTCCGGCCTTCCAGCCTGCGAGGCTTCACTTCCTACGCCGATCTGGTGGCCAGCCCGGAGTACGCGATCCAGCGCGATGAGGTGCGACGGGTCGGGGCCCGCGACTCCACCGAGCGCACCTTCGAACAGACCGTCGTCGCCTGGTTCTGGGACCATGACCTGGACGGCACCTACCACCCGCCGGGGCAACTGCTCGAGCTGACCGGGATCGTCGCCAAGAAGTTCAAGCTCGACACGTACGAGACCACCCACTTGTTCGCGCTGTCGGCGCTGTCGTTGGCGGATGCCGGGATCGCGGCCTGGGACAGCAAGTTCGACACTTCGATCAAGCTGTGGCGCCCGGTGTCCGCGATCCAGGCGACGGGCGGCGCGAACGCGAACTGGGAGCCTCTCAGCGCGGACCGCTCAGGGGCACCGCTCACCCCGTGCTTCCCCGCCTGGACCTCCGGGCACGCCAACTTCACGGCCGCGTGGGCAGGCGCGATGCGGCACTTCTTCGGCCGTGACGACGTCTCGTTCATCGCGCACTCCGAGGACCCGCACACCCTCACGGCCTACCGCCGGATGGCCAGCTTCAGCCAGGTCGCCCAGGAGGGCGAGTTCAGCCGCCTCTGGCTGGGCGTGCACTTCCGCTGGGACGCCGAGGACGGGAGGACCATCGGTACCAACGTTGGCGACTACGTGTTCGCCAACGCGCTGCTGCCGACCCGACCGCACCGTCCGCAACAGCACTGAAACGACAACCCCGCGCCGACTGCCGGCGGACACGCTCCCTGAGGTGAGTGATGAGGTTGCCGCTGGGCTGGACGCGGTACGAGTACCGACCAGTCGGCGGCAGCCTCTCACGGGGGTGACGACTGGTTCTACTTCTCCGTCCACCGCCTCGTTGCCGGCGTTCCTCGAACATCCCCACCGTCGCTCACGGACTCCGTCCGATCTGCTCGCACCGGCCCCAGCTGAGGTCGCTTGGCGGTGCGGCCGTCGCCCGATGACCGGCCGCGGAGGCGGCGGGTGAGCCAGGGGCCGAGGAAGGTGGCGGTCCAGCGGAGTTCGTCGGTGACGGCGCGCCAGCCGGTGGGTGCGGGCGTCGCCGGCGGGGGCAGGGGGTGGCTCCAGGTGTCGTCGGAGCCGGGGAGGTCGAGGGTGTGGGCGAGGGCGGCGGCGATGCGCTGGTGGCCGAGGGAACTGGCGTGGAGGCGGTCGGGGCTCCACATGCGGGGGTCGTTGACGACGGGGTAGTGGCCGGTTTCGGCGACGGTGACGCCGTGGCGCCGGGCGGCTTCGCGGATGCGCTCGTTCACGGCGATGACGCGCGGGGTGAGGGGACGCGCCAGGGGGCTGATGCGGGCGGGATCGGGGAAGGTGAGCGTGGCGACCCGGGCGCCTTGCGCGGTGAGCGCGGCGAACATCGCCTCCAGGTGGTGGGCGACGTGGTCGGCGTCGAAGCGGGGGCGGAGGAGGTCGTTGACCCCGGCGACGACGGTGGCCAGATCGGGGCGGAGGGCCAGGGCGGGCGCGAGCTGCTCCGCGTGGACCTGCGCGGCGAGACGGCCCCGTACGGCGAGATTGGCGTACGAGAGGCCGGGGTTGGCGTGGGCGAGGTGTTCGGCCAGGCGGTCGGCGAACCCGCGCAGACCCGCGACGTCGTCGCCGTCGCCCAGGCCCTCGGTCTGGCTGTCGCCCAGTGCGACGTAGCGGCTGTACGCCGCGTCAGTGTCGGGCATGGTTGTGCTGCCTCTCTCGCAGGACGGTGATCGTGCGCTCGCACCAGTCGCGGTTGCCCTGTTCGAGGGCCAGGCCGCGCAGGCAGGTCAGATACGGGCCGATGCGGTGGCCGTGGCGCAGGAACTCCTCCTCCGTACGGTCACCGCGCATCTTGCGCAGCAGCTTGCCGAAGAGTTGGATCTTGGCCTCGGCGAAGGTGACGCGCTCGGAGAGCTGGGCGATCAGCGTCTCCTTGTCGACATGGTCCGCGGCCTGGACCTTGACGAGCAGGTCGTCGCGGATGAAGGACGGCTTGGCGAACGCCGCCGTGAACTCCTCCAGCTCCGCCAGCCCGGCATCGGTCACCTGGAACAACCGCTTGGTGGGGCGGGTCTCCTGGACCACGGCCCGGCCCGCGATGAGCCCGTCGTTCTCCAGGCGGGTCAGCTCGGCGTAGAGCTGCTGGGGTTGGGCGTGCCAGAAGTTGGCCACGCCGATGTCGAACGCCTTGGTCAGCTGGTATCCGCTGAGCTCCCCCTCGAGCAGTGCCGCCAGCACGGCGTGCCGCAGGGCCATCGGATCGCCTCCTTCACGTCCCCGCGTCTCCGCATGCCTCTGTGCATGCCTCTGTCGCCGGACACGCGACCATGATAGTCATGAAAATGACTACTCACATCCATGACTATGAAGGAAGGCGGGTGTGCAATGACCACTGCCGACCGTTTCCGTACCGCCATCGACAACCGGGACCTCGCGGCCCTGGACGATCTGTTCACCGAGGACATCCGCTTCTACAGCCCCGTCAAGTTCACCCCCTTCGAGGGCAAGCCGATGGTGCTGGGCCTCTTCGCGGTCCTGCTGCGCACCTTCCAGGACTTCCGCTACCTCGGCGACTACACCGGCACCGCGCAGACCAGCACCGACGGCACGTCCGCCCAGTCGGCGGTGCTGCTCTTCCGCGCCAGGGTGGGCGACAAGGAGATCCACGGCATCGACCTGCTGCACTTCGCCGACGACGGCCGCATCAAGGAGTTCACCGTCATGGTCCGCCCCCAGTCCGCCGTCCAAGCCCTCGGCGAAGCGGTCCTCGCCGGCCTGGTCGAAGACGGCCTCGCACCGGCACCGACACCCGCCGGCCAGTAGCCGCGCATCTGCCCGTCGCCACGGGCCCGAGGGTGCGCGTCGGCCGCCACTCGGAAACCCTTTCGCCGCGTGGCCGGACGCCGCCCGGGTGCCTTCACCCGGCGGCGGTCGGCACTGTGGGACTCCGCACCGGCCCAGCGACCCCGGAAGGCGCCTCGGTCGGCACGTCGGCCACGGTCACCCCGGCGGTCAGTCGCCGACCGGATGGTCTGGAACGTGATGGTGCGTCATCGCTCGTCTCCCTGGGCCGGCCCTGGCTGGAGAATGACGTCGCGATGCCCGCCATCAGTCATGTTGCGGTGCGGAGCCAGTAGCCATGCCCAGCCCGCATACTCTTTCTCTTCGATCGCGACCTGTTGGAAGCGATTGACGGGGAGTCCTGGCAGGCCCGACAGGACCACGTCTTGATACAGGCTGTCCGAAACCGCCAAGGCCAGCGGTGAATCTGGCGACTCGACCAGCATGTTTCTGAGCGGTTTCGAATTCACTAGCCGTGCTACTGAAATTACCGCCCGGCCGACATAGCCATTCGCTGCGCGCCGGACCACGCCGGTGTCGAAAGCCGCCCGTAGCTGAATCTGTGCAGCTTCTTTGAGGGGCTCATTGACCCATTCGACGGCTTCCATCAGTCCAAGCGTCAAGCGGGCCAGGGTCATGGGTAGCGGTAGGCTCGGGTGGGCAAGCAGTAGGCATCCATCGCCTTGCCCCTGCTTTGAAAGATCCCGCTCTTCCAGTCCGGCGCTTTCCCGCATTCTTTCGAGAGCTTCAGCAAGCCACCCTTGGATCCGCGACTGTTCGGGCAATGATCGCTTTCCGTATCCCTGTACATCCACGAACAGGCATAACCGGCTCAGGTTGTCAAATTCCATAGTTCCCCCGCTTTCACACCTGCGTTTCAGAGCGATGTGAGAGTCGTTGCATCTTGGCAAGTGCCCTGTGTCGGAATCGGGCGTCACTCGCTGAGTGAAGCGATCCCCCGGTACGAGCATGTCCGGCCGCTGCCCCTTCCATGCCCCCAACGGGGTTGGACACCCTTGCGAGGGCGATCAAGCGGCGTGCGGCACGAAGGAGACGCGGGCTCCCGCAGTGTCGGTCGATATATCCAGTGTGGCGTCGAGCGCCTGCCGAGGTGCGCAGGAAGGGGAGGGGCGACCTGCGCCTCGTGGGCGAACCCCGGTCGCGGCTCCTGGGCTTCCGGACGACTCACACCTTGCCGCCGAAGAAGACCTGCACCTCCCGGATGAGACCGTCCCGCACGGTGATCGCCTCGACATTGCGGTGCCGGTCGCCCGTCGTGAGCTCGTACTCGTAGTGGACGAGGACGAGTTCCTGATCTGCGGGCGTGACGTGGAGCAACCGCTGTTCCTTGAGTCGGCTGGCGGTGGGAAAGCACTTCTCGAAGAACGTTGCCTTGTCGATGTGGTCGTCCTGGGGGCTGGTGAACGTGAAGTCGTCGGCGTAAAGGGGGAGGGCCGCCTCGCGGTCCTGTGACCGGTAATAACGGAACGCCGCCTCAACGACGCTTGTCGGGCCTTCGTTCATTCGACCTCCAAGATCGGACGGTTGGCTCCACCCTGCCAGGATAAGAGCGAGCGCTGAATGCACCGCGGACGAGATTGCGGCAGAGGCCGCTTTTACCCCGCGCCAGCCGCATCCGACACCAGGTAGCACGGCTTCCCGGCAGGGCCGGACCACAGCAGCAATCGCGGAACTCCGGCTCACTGGTCCGTTCAGTCTTTCAGGAGGCCGGCTGAGCGGGCGGCCTCTCGGTCGAACCTGTCGTCCTCAGGGTCGCCCATTTGGTCAAGTTCCCTGCTGTACAAGCTGCCTGACGACCAATGGCCGGGGCGCGTCGAGTGGGAGCACGACGATGACCCCGGTGCCATCGGCACCGGGGGTCGTGATCGATCCCCAGCCGGACCACCCCGGTAGCTGTCCAGGCGAAAAGGGGTGGTCCGGATATCGCTTCTTCGGTTGTTGCGCGTGATTCAGCAGTGGCGGCCTCAGTACTTCTGTCGGCCACCCGGGTAGCGCACCGGCTTTCGGCACTCCGGCGCGTCCTCGGGAGCGGGCTTGTCGCCGAGCGCGTAGCACAAGGCGGCGTGCAGCTGCTCTGCTTCCACCACCGTCAGCACCAGCGATGCCAGGGACGCGCGACCGGGCCGGAGGACTCGAAGCGGCAGCTCGAGCAGACCGTCTCTGCCGGGACGCAGACCGCGCCCCGGCGCGGGACCGACCTGCCAGCCTTCCGAAGCCCTACTCATTCGGCCCCTTGCTCGTCTGAGTCGGTCCGTCGCTCCCGCACTCGCCCGGCCCAGGAAGGCGCCCACCGCGACTCTCCGCGATCCGGAGAGCGTCTTGCAGCGCTTCGATCAGACGGTCCGAGAGATAGCGGAGCTCTCGCGGGTCCGCCTTCCGGTCGCGGAGCAGTAGGCGAGCGTGGCCGATGAGCTCAGCGCCCATTTGAAGCTGGACCGCTTCCATCTCGTCAGCCAGCCGCGACAGATACCCCGTGCCGTCCTCATCCGACATCAAGTAGCACGGCTTCCCGGCAGGGCCGGGCCACGGAAGCAATCGCGGTTGCGCACTCACCTGACCACCACCATCCCGTGCGGCGCGCACAACAGCTTCACCCGAGGCACGTCCTTCCGATGCTCATGAGCCACCAGATACGGCCGGACAAGCTGCACGTCCTCGCTGCGCAGCACAGGCTTTCGCGACATCTGGTGCACACGAGGTAGTTGCAACGTCGGGGCGTCAACACAGGCCACCGGCTGACGTGTCCCAGCCGTGCGATGACGTCCCCGGCCGGGCCATAGCACTCTCACCAACGGTTCGAAGACCCTGCCGATACCGTTCCGCATGTCGACCTGCTTCCTCAGGTTGGCCACGCCCCGGGGCGCACGCCCGCGTCGCCGGGGTCCTGTGGCGGATGAAAAACCGGCTGAGTATTCATGCTGGTGACATGCGAAGCCCCCAACTTTCACAGTTGAGTGAAAGCCGGGGCTACTGCGGTGAAAGTGTCAGAGGCCCACCCAAGCAGCCAGGTGATCCAGGCTGTCCGGGGTGCGACGGGACAAGTGGATCAGGCCCCGGATGGTCTCGCGAGCGCCCGCGTGGTACCTGGTCTGCTGCGGCGCCAGCTTCCGCGCGGTCACGATCGATTTCAAGGCCGCTTCAGAGCGCCCCGCTTCCATCTGGGCGCGTGCCTGGTCCACGTAGAAGTGCGCGGCGCGGGAGAGAGCCCAGTCCTGCGGTATCCGCACCTTCGCGGCCTCTTGCAGAGCTTCGCCGTAGTGCCGCATCTCGATATGAGCCGACACCGCGTGCACGGTGACATTCGTGGGGCCGAAGGACAGCCAGTGCACGTCCGTTGCTTCGCCTGTCTGGTCCGCGTAAGACCGGGCCTCGGTGAGGTGATTCTTTACCGCGTCTTCGTCATGAGCGCGGGCAGCGATGATGCTTGCTCCGAGGTGAAGCTGCCCGGCGACGGCATGCCGCTCTCGCGTCTGCGGAGACTGCTCCAATAGCCCCTGCCCGGAGGCTACGAGCCGTTGACCGATGGTGTACTCGCCCTCTCGGAAGTAGACGAGTGCACGCATGTACTGGCGCACTGCGGAGAGCAACGGATCGGATGCCCGCGAGGCAGCCCAGTCCATACGGTCCAGAGCCACCGTGGACAGGTCGTAGTAGCCCAGTTTCACTGCTAGGTCGTGCGCGGTGCGGTAGGTACTCGACAGGGCAGCCCACAGCTCGGACGACGGCGTCCGATAGGCGGCTGTGGTGATCTCCGCCATTGTTCCTGGGAGATCAAGAGCAGCGTCATGGAGCTTTGTGGCCCGGACCTGCTGACACAGGGCTCGGGCAGCGGTGACGAGCTGAGGAGCGGGGCGCGGTGTGATCGCGGGATCGGCTCCCAGGTCGTAGAGGTCGAGGGCTTCGCGGATCGGGCGGACCAGTGCGGCCAACCGGTCCTGCTGTAGCTCGGTCACGTACGGCTGGCCGGTCAGCGCCGTGACGTCGATGCACAGCGCTTTCGCGACAGCGGCCACCAGGTCGGGGCTGGCTGGCTTGTGCCCGGATTCAACCTGGGTGAGCAGGCTGTAGGAGTAGGGGACTTTCTGGGCCAACCCTCGCTGAGTCAGACCAGCCCGTTTCCGGTGATGTGCGATCCGAGCGCCCGTGTGCTCGTCGTCGGGGAGCGGCATGCATGCCTCCCTTTCGTGACTCACTCAACGGAAACGCTACCCGCCCGGCCACGGCAGAAGACGTTGAACGGCGATCTCAACCCTGAGCGGGGAGGGTTTGCGGAGGGAGGGTGCCGCGCGGTGGACTGCCCGCATGACCGCGAACCGTGTCCTCTACCTGTTCGGAAGTGCCGCTCCGCCTGTGCTGAACATCGCTGGCGTGATCGAACGTGCGCAGGCGGCCGATTGGGATGTCTGCCTCGGATTGACCCCCACGGCCGCACGCTGGCTTGATGACGTGCTGCCAGAGCTGGAGGAGCTGACCGGACACCCTGTGCGCAGCCAGTACAAGTTGCCCTGGGAGCCGGACGTCTGGCCTCCCGCGGATGTCGCTGTCCTGGCACCCGCGACCTTCAACACGATCAACCAGTGGGCCCTGGGGATCACCGAGAAGTTCGTCGTCGGATTCGTGGCCGAGGCCATCGGCAAGGGCATCCCGACCGTCGCTATGCCGTGCGTCAATGCCGCCTACGTCCAGCACACCCAGTTCGACACCAGCGTTGCCACGCTCCGCGCGATGGGGGTGCACGTGCTGTACGGGGAAGGCGGATTCGTACCCAACAAGCCGGGCCAGGGCCGACCGGAGAACTATCCGTGGCACCTGGCCCTCGAAGCCGCCGCGTCAGCCGTCAGCGAGTGCGATCCCGGTAGGGCATGAGCCGCCCTCGGACGGGTGGCTTAGCTTGGTGCCCGTTCCGATGCCGCAGTAGTCAGATGGGGTCTTGGAGGTCTTGTAGAACTTCTCCTAGGAATCAGCCTTTTAGTGCGGCAAATGCTGCTACAGCAGACAGTAGTGCGGGGTCGTACTCCCAGCGCCAGCCGACGCTCATCGAGGTGGGAGTGCGAGCGCGGCATGTGCGTCGTCCAGGATCTTGCTGATCGCGGACGCGGCGCGTCGGGCCTGTGCCGCGTCGCCTGTCTCGGCGGTGTCCTCCCAGTGACGGAATTCCTTCGCGATATTCGGCTGCCGCTGAATGTGGACGTATACGGCCCACTGGGCGATGAACCGCTGGAGAGGAGCCAGATCGGAAGTCTGCCGGGACTGGTCGGCGGCCTGATCCAGCCCCCGCGTGAAGGCGGGAAGGGCGGCGGGGGCGATCTGCGCGACGGCCTGGCGAAGGGCCGTGACAGTGGCAGGCGGCTGAGGGATGAGTGGCTGCCCAGTGGCGGAGGTGGTCATTGCTGCTCCCATGGGCGAGATTCTGATCCCTGGGAGCAGCCTATCGAGTGCGAGCCCGATCGCATCGCCCGAACGAGTGAGGGGCGCGCCCCCTCGGCCACTGGCGGGGACAGTGCCCGAGCGCTCGGCGAAGTGGCGCTCCGGCCATGCGGTGAGCGGGGCGTCGGCCTCGGAGTACGCGGCGGGTGCCCGTCCTGCGTGAAGACCAACGCCCCGGCATCGGCTGGTGCGGCGTACAGGGTGGGAGGAGCGCTTCGGTATCGCCGTCGCGTCGCCGGAAGGGGCGTCGCCTCAGTCACCAGCCGGAGCCACGCCGATCGGGCAGGAGACGCCCGTGCCGCCGATGCCGCAGTAGCCGCCCGGGTTTTTGTCCAGGTACTGCTGGTGGTAGGGCTCGGCCGGGTAGAAGGGGCCCGCGGGGAGGATTTCGGTGGTGATCTCGCCGTAGCCGGAGCCCGTCAGGACGGACTGGTAGGCGGTGCGGGAGGACTCGGCCTCGGACTGCTGCTCGGGGGAGTGGGGGTAGATCGCCGAGCGGTACTGGGTGCCGACGTCGTTGCCCTGGCGGAAGCCCTGGGTGGGGTCGTGGGACTCCCAGAAGACCTTCAGGAGGGCGGCGTAGGAGGTGATCTTCGGGTCGAAGACGACGCGGACGGCCTCGGTGTGGCCGGTGAGGCCGCTGCAGACCTCCTCGTAGCTGGGGTTCTCGGTGTGGCCGCCCTGGTAGCCGACGAGCGTGGTCCACACGCCCGGGGCCTGCCAGAACTTCCGCTCCGCGCCCCAGAAGCAGCCCAGGCCGAAGTCGGCGACGACCAGGCCCTCGGGGTAGGGGCCGGTCAGGGGGTTGCCGAGGACCGTGTGGCGGTCGGGCACGCTGAAGCCCGGTTCGGGGCGGCCCTTCAGCGCCTCCTCGGCGGTGGGGAGGTGGTTCCTGTGGCGGCTGAACAGCATCTTCGGGCTCCTCGCGGGACGGGTACGGCGGCTGCCACGTCCTTCGTCGTAGTCGTAGTCGTAGTCGTAGTCGTAGTCGTACGTCGACGTACGTTCTTTGCGTTCTTCGTCTTATACGAGTGCGCGGCGGCTTTATTTCAACGGGTACGGGGCTATGGGAATTCCGGGCCGCTCACGGCCCCCTTCACCGCGGCAGCGTCACCGCGGCAGCGTCGCCGGGGTGCCGCCGCCGCCCTCCCAGCCCGCCACCGCCAGCGCCCGGTAGACCGTGTACTCGGCCGCCGGGTCCACTCCGTACGACCACGGGACCGCGCCCACGTGGCCGTCCACATGGCGCAGCTGCTCCAGGGCCTCCGCGTATCGCTCCGCGCGGACCAGGAAGAAGACCAGCAGGTGGCGGACGTGCGGCAGTACCGGGTGGTCGGCGGGGGCCTGGCGGACGGCGTAGAGGGCGCCCTCCATCGCCTTGGTGATCACCTCGCTGCGGTAGAGGGTGCGCACGAGGTTGGCCTCCGGCAGGTGCTCGAAGACGCCGAAGAGGGGGAGGGCGGGGAGGAGGCTCTTCGCGGGGGCGGAGGCGGCGGCCGCGTGGGTGAAGGCGTCGGCGCGGTCCTGGGAGCCGTGCCACTTCTCGCACCAGTAGTGGAGGGCGGCCAGGTGGGCTCCCATGTGGTGCGGGGCGAGCTTGGTGACCTTGGTCCACAGCTCCTCGAAGTCGGCCTGCCGGTAGGCCAGCCCGCGGGCCACGCCGAGTTCGATGATGTGCGGCACCGGGTCCTCCGGGGCCAGCCGGGCCGCCTCGTGGCAGACGTCCCGGGCCTCCTCCAGGATCATCCGGAAGTCCTGCGAGGACGGGTCGAGCAGCGCCTGGCGGACCAGGAACTCCGCGTGCACCGCCGCCGCGCCCGGGTCCTCGGGGGCCGCCACCCGCCAGGTGCGCAGCCACATGCCGCCCTGGCCGGGGGCCTGGGCGAGCTCGAAGGCCGCCGCCCCGGCCAGTGTCTGCACCCGCTGCCAGCGCAGTTCCGAGGTGGCGTCGGTGAGCGCGAGCAGACGGGCGGCCGGCTGCCAGTCCTGCCGGGCCTGGACCTCTTCCAGCGCGTCGATCAGCTGCCGGTCCGGGCCGGGCAGCCGTACGTCCAGCCGTTCGCGCGGGACGAAGCCGTACTCCTGCGGGTCCGAGGCGCGCATCGCGCCCTGCACGGCCCCGCGGCCCCCGCGCATCCGCCGCAATGCCGGTACGACGATCAGCCCGCCGATCATGACGATGGCGATGAGGAAGATCAGAAGCTCCATGAGGTGTCCCCGTGTGAAGGCCCGTAACGGCTTGTGGTGCGGAACGGCTTGTGGTCCAGCCTATGCGCCCCGGCGGTCGTTCCTATGCGCCCCGGTAGTCGTTGAATCCAGCACGGGTGCGTCGGGCGTTACGCTCGGGCCCATGAGCCACCAGCACCCCCAGGGGCATCCTCAGAGTTTCGAGACGCTCGCCATCCACGCGGGCCAGGAGGCGGACTCCCTCACCGGCGCCGTCGTCCCCCCGATCTACCAGGTCTCCACCTACAAGCAGGACGGCGTGGGGGGTCTGCGGGGCGGCTATGAGTACAGCCGTTCCGCCAACCCCACCCGCACCGCGCTCGAGGAGAACCTGGCGGCGCTGGAGGGCGGCAGCCGTGGCCTGGCCTTCGCCTCGGGTCTCGCCGCCGAGGACTGCCTGCTGCGCACGCTCCTGGCGCCGGGCGACCACGTCGTGATCCCGAACGACGCGTACGGCGGTACGTTCCGCCTGTTCGCGAAGGTCGTGGAGCGCTGGGGCGTGGAGTGGTCGGTCGCCGACAGCTCCGACCCGGCGGCGGTACGGGCCGCGCTCCGCCCCCGTACGAAGGTGATCTGGGTCGAGACCCCCAGCAACCCGCTGCTCGGCATCACCGACATCGCCGCCGTCGCCGATGTCGCCCGCACCGCGGGGGCCCGGCTGGTGGTGGACAACACCTTCGCCAGCCCCTACCTCCAGCAGCCGCTCGCGCTCGGCGCGGACGTCGTGGTGCACTCCACCACCAAGTACATGGGTGGGCACTCGGACGTCGTCGGCGGTGCGCTGATCGTCTCCGACACCGGCCTCGGCGATGAACTCGCCTTCCACCAGAACGCGATGGGCGCCATCGCCGGGCCCTTCGACTCCTGGCTGGTGATGCGCGGCATCAAGACCCTCGCCGTCCGGATGGACCGGCACAGCGCCAACGCCACGCGGATCGCCGAGATGCTCATCGCGCACCCCAAGGTGACCCAGGTCTACTACCCGGGGCTGCCGGAGCATGTGGGGCACGAGATCGCGGCCAAGCAGATGCGGGCCTTCGGCGGCATGGTGTCGTTCCGGGTCGCGGGCGGCGAGGAGGCGGCGGTCGAGGTGTGCGACCGGGCGCGGCTGTTCACGCTGGGGGAGTCCCTCGGCGGTGTCGAGTCGCTGATCGAGCACCCGGGGCGGATGACGCACGCCTCGGCGGCGGGCTCGGCGCTCGAGGTGCCGGCCGATCTCGTACGGCTGTCGGTCGGCATCGAGTCGGTCGACGATCTGCTGATGGATCTGGGCCAGGCCCTGGGCTGAGGTCTGAGGTCTGAGGTCTGAGGTCTGGAGTACGGACTTTTGAGGGTGGTCACCACCCCTCGAGGGGCGGGGTGGTGTCGGTGGGCGGCGGCGCGGCCCACGGTTCGACGATCGCCGCCCAGACGCCGAACGCGACGACCGCGGCGAGCAGTAGCAGCCAGCCGATGGTGCGCACCACCTGGTGGCGGTGGAGCATGCGCCGTCCTCGTTCGGCCGCCCGGCCCGCCAGATCCGGTGGCAGCGCCGGATGCGGGCCCTCCAGCATTCGGCGGACCTCGGTCTCCTTGCGGTCCGGGAAGCTCATGAGGCGGCCCCGGCTCCTGCCTCGGCGTCGGCTCCTGCCTCGGCTCCGGCGTCGGTTTCTGCCTCGGGTCCCGTCGCCCCGGTGGCCGCCCGGCTGTCGGCGGCGCCGGTGGACGGTGGCGTTCCGGCGGAGGACGACGTTCCGGCGGACGATCGGGTTCCGGCGGACGGACGTGTTCCAGTCGTGCCACGCCGGGCCGCCGCGCTGCGCATCGCCGTGACCGCGCGGGTGCAGATCGCCCGGACCCGCTCGACCGGGAGGCCGAGCGCCGCCGCCGTCTGCTCCTCCGCGACCCCCTCGTACAGCCGCAGCACCAGCACCAGCCGCTCCTGCGGGGTGAGCCGGGCCAGGGTGCCGCCGCGCGGGCGGCGGTAGCGGTGGCCCCGGTGGGCGAAGAGGGCGGCCAGCGTCCTGCGGGTGTGGTCGTACGGATCCTCGCCGCGCAGCCGGTCCCAGCGGGCGTACGTGCGCGCGAGCGCGGCGGTCAGCAGGCGCTCGGCGGCTTCGGTGTCCCCCGTCGGCTCCCCCGTGAGCAGCGTGGCCGCATGCAGCAGTCGGCCACCCGCGCCCGCGACGAATGCCTCGAACTCCCGGGCCCGGCGGCCATCCCGTGCTGCCCGCCGCTCTCGCACCACGCCCTCCGCCTCCCGTTCCTTTTAGGACACGGCAGGCACAGGCACCTGGTCAAGATGTCTGCGCCGGGGTCAGGTGGCGGGCGTCGCCTGGGGCACCGTGGTGTGCGCGGCGGAGAGGGCGACGTTGAAGCGGGTCAGGAGGTCGCAGAAGAGATCGCGCTCCTCCGTCGTCCAGTCCCCGGTCACGCGGGACATCAGATCGCGCCGTGACGAACGCACCTCCTCCAGGCGGGCCTTGCCGCGCGGGGAGAGCTGCAGCACGACCGCGCGGCCGTCCTCGGGGTGCGAGGTGCGCTTGACCATGCCGGAGTCGACCAGCGGGGCGACCTGGCGGGTCACGGTGGACGAGTCGATGCCCATGCTCCCCGCAAGCGCCTTGACCCCCATGGGGCCTTCCTGGTCGAGCCGGTTGAGCAGCAGATACGCGGCTCGGTCCATGGAATTGCGGGCTTGGCCGACGCCGCCGAGCCGGGTCTGTTCCGCACGGCGGGCGAAGACGGCGACCTGATGCTGGAGCGCGTCCAGTACGCCGGTGTCGAGTTGAGTCGTCATGTCCGATTGGGTGGGCATGGCCTAGGGCTCACTTCATGCGGTGGTCTGTGGGATGTGGCACAGAGTACGCGGCTGGGAGCCCGCCCGTACGGGGGCTGCAGAAACCTGACGGCCATCGAGCCACAACCTGCCGTTCTGAGCCGTTCCCCGGCGCCGTGGACCGTCGGCGGACCCTCGTACGGCACCGGCATGACGCCAACCCGGTCACCGGCTCGGCCCGCGGGGGCCCGTCAGGGCTGAGCTGCCAGACTGGGGACCATGGCTGCACGACACGGCGACGAGGACGGGCCCGGCTCCGGGTCCGGCCCGGCCTCGCACCTCACCTCTCCCGTCCCCGCGTCCGCCCCCGCGTCCGGGTCCGCGGGTTCCGTATCCGCGGGTTCCGGGTCCGCGGGTTCCGTATCCGGAGGTTCCGCCTCCGGGGGGTCCCAGACGACCTCCGGGGGGTCCGAGGCGACGGTCACCCTCGACGACGTCCGCAGCGCGCAGAAGACGCTCTCGGGGGTCTCCCGGCTCACCGCCCTGGAGGGCAGCCGCTATCTGTCCGGCCTGGTCGGCGCGCCGGTCCACTTCAAGTGCGAGAACCTGCAGCGCACCGGGTCGTTCAAGTTGCGCGGCGGCTATGTGCGGATCGCGGGGCTCAGCCCCGAGGAGCGGGCGGCCGGGGTGGTCGCGGCGAGCGCCGGGAACCATGCGCAGGGCGTCGCCCTCGCGGCCTCGCTGCTGGGGGTGCGCTCGACGGTCTTCATGCCCGAGGGCGCACCGCTGCCGAAGATCGCGGCCACTCGGGACTACGGGGCCGAGGTGCAGCTGTGCGGCCAGATCGTGGACGAGACGATGCGGGCGGCGAAGGAGTACGCCGAGCGCACGGGCGCGGTCTTCATCCACCCCTTCGACCACCCGGACATCATCGCCGGGCAGGGCACGGTGGGGCTGGAGATCCTGGAGCAGTGCCCCGAGGTGCGCACCGTGGTGGTGGGCATCGGCGGGGGCGGGCTGGCCGCCGGGATCGCGGTGGCGGTGAAGGCGCTGCGGCCGGATGTGCGGGTGGTGGGGGTGCAGGCGGAGGGTGCCGCGGCGTATCCGCCGTCGCTGGCGGCCGGGCGGCCGGTGACGATCGACGCGCCCGTGACGATGGCGGACGGCATCAAGGTGGGGCGGCCGGGCGATGTGCCGTTCCAGATCATCGAGAACCTCGTCGACGAGGTCCGTACGGTCACCGAGGACGAGCTGTCCAGTGCGCTGCTGCTCTGCCTGGAGCGGGCGAAGCTGGTGGTGGAGCCCGCGGGTGCGAGCCCGGTGGCCGCGCTGCTGTCGGCGCCGGAGTCCTTCGAGGGGCCGGTGGTCGCGGTGCTCTCGGGCGGCAACGTCGATCCGCTGCTGATGCAGCGCATCCTGCGGCATGGCATGGCCGCGGCGGGGCGCTATCTGTCGCTGCGGCTGCGGCTCACCGACCGGCCGGGGGCGCTGGCCACGCTGCTGGGGGTGCTGTCGACGCTGGACGCCAATGTGCTCGACGTCAGCCATGTACGCACCAATCCGCGGCTCGGGCTGAGCGAGGCCGAGGTGGAGCTGCACCTGGAGACGAAGGGGCCGGACCACTGCGAGGACGTCCGGGAGGCGCTGCGCGGCGCCGGGTACACGGTGATGGCCTGACGCCCGGGACGGGTCTGAGCCCGAGCCCGGGGACGGGGCTTCTCTCGCGGGTCTCACGGAGGTAGAGGCCCCGCGGCTCGCTTTCTTCATTTTGTCCGCCTCGCGTATGTCGCGATGTATCGCGTCTCGGTTACGATTGCCGTCCAGTTGCTGCCGAGCGCTGCCCATATGGGCGGACTTATGCCTTGATTGAGTGTGGAACTGACCCAACCCCGGGAGTGCCAACATGCCAGGCGCTATTCACGCCGAGGGTCTGGTGAAGACCTTCGGTGACGTAAAGGCTCTGGACGGCGTCGATCTCGACGTACCGGAAGGAACCGTGCTCGGACTGCTCGGCCCCAATGGCGCCGGCAAGACCACCGCGGTGCGCGTGCTCACCACGCTGCTGCGCCCGGACAGCGGGACGGCGGTGGTCGCGGGGGTGGACGTGCTCAAGAACCCCAACGAAGTCCGTCGCTCCATCGGACTGTCCGGCCAGTTCGCCGCCGTGGACGAATATCTGACCGGCCGTGAGAACCTCCAAATGGTCGGCCAGCTCTACCAGTTGGGAGCGCGGGAGGCCAAAGTCCGCGCGAGTGAGCTGCTGGAGCGGTTCGGCCTCGCGGATGCGGCCGACCGCACCGCCAAGACGTACTCCGGCGGGATGCGCAGGAGGCTGGACCTCGCCGCGGCCCTGGTGGTCAGCCCGCCCGTGATGTTCATGGACGAGCCGACCACCGGTCTGGACCCGCGGAACAGACAGGCGCTGTGGGAGGTCATCCAGGAGCTGGTGGCCGGTGGCACGACGCTGCTGCTGACCACGCAGTATCTGGAGGAGGCGGACCATCTGGCGCATGACATCTGCGTGATCGACCGCGGCCGGGTCATCGCCCGCGGCACCTCCGACCAGCTCAAGGCCCGTACGGGCGGCGAGCGCGTGGAGGTCGTGGTGCATGAGCGCGAGGACATCGCGGCCGCCGAGGAGGTCCTGCGGGTCCTGGGCAAGGGCGAGGCGACGGTGCAGGAGCACACCCGTAAGGTCACCGTCCCGGTCGTGGGCGGCGCCAAGCTGCTCGCCGAGGTCATCCGCGAACTGGACACCCGTGGTGTCGAGATCGACGATATCGGACTGCGCCGCCCGACCCTGGACGACGTATTCATCTCGCTCACCGGCCATGGCGCCGGGAAGGGGGAGGCGAAATGAGCACGATGAGCGATTCCCTGGTCATCGCCCGACGGAATCTGATCCGGATGACCAGAATTCCCGAGATGGTGCTGTTTGGGCTAGTTCAGCCAGTGATGTTCGTGGTTCTCTTCACGTACGTCTTCGGCGGCTCGATGAAGATCGGCAACAGCACCGACCCGGACGTCTACAAGAACTTCCTGATGGCCGGGATCTTCGCGCAGACCGTGACCTTCGCCACCGCGGGCGCGGGCGCGGGGATCGCGGAGGACATGCACAAGGGGTTGATCGACCGGTTCCGCTCGCTGCCGATGGCCCGGGGCGCGGTGCTCACCGGCCGGACCTTCGCCGACCTGGTGCAGACGGCGCTCACCCTGGTGGTGCTGGCCGTCGTCGCGCTGATCGTGGGCTGGCGCCCCGGATTCGCGGACTCGACCAACATCGGGAAGATCCTGGGCGGCTTCGGCCTGCTGCTTCTTCTGGGATACGCCTTCACCTGGATCGGGGCGCTGATCGGGCTGTCCGTCCGCACCCCGGAGGCGGCGACCTCCGGCGGTCTGATCTGGCTGTTCCCGGTCACGTTCATCTCGAACGCCTTCGTGGACTCCAGTCAGATGACCCCGTGGCTGCGGCACATCGCTGAATGGAACCCGTTCAGCGCCACCGTGCAGGCGTGCCGTCAGCTCTTCGGCGACCCCGGCCTGTCCCAGTCCGGCGCCTGGCCGATGCAGCATCCGGTCTGGGCGTCGCTGATCTACTCGGCCCTGATCGTCGTGGTCTTCCGGACGCTGGCGGTGCGCAAGTACCGCTCGGCGACCGCCTGAGCGGGTTCTTCCGGGAGCGCGCCGCCTGAGCGTTCTTCGGGGGGCTTGAGCGTTCTCCCGGGAGTACGGGGCGGCGGGAGTGCGGGGGTGAGGGGGAGCCCCGGCCGTTCGGCCGGGGCTCCCCACCGGGCGTTCAGCCCTGGTAGGGCTTGGCCTCCAGGATTCGCACCGAGGCGGTGCGGCCGTTGGGGAGCTCGTACTCCGCGTCCTGGCCGACCTTCTTGCCGTTCACACCCGAACCCAGCGGGGACTGCGGCGAGTAGGTCTCGATGTCCGCGCTCGCGTACTCACGGGAGGCGAGCAGGAAGGTCACGGTGTCGTCGGGGTCGCCGTCGAAGGCGATGGTGACCACCATGCCGGGGGCGACCACGCCGGTGTCCGCGGGTGCCTCGCCGACCTTCGCCTGCTGCAGGAGCTGCGTCAGCTGACGCACTCGGAGCTCCTGCTTGCCCTGCTCCTCCTTGGCGGCGTGGTAACCCCCGTTCTCCCGGAGGTCACCCTCCTCCCGGGCAGCCTCGATCTTCTTCGCGATCTCGACACGTGCGGGACCCGACAGGTACTCCAGCTCTGCCTTGAGCTGGTCGTACGCCTCCTGGGTCAGCCAGGTGACGTTCTCGCTGGTCTGGGTCACAGGTGCTCCTCGTCGGTACTGGGAATACAAATGAACGCCCTACTCAGAAGGGTGCGCCTTCGTAGCCGGGCGAAACCACGAGCCTAACAATTCCGGCAAGAAACGGGGAGGAGGGAACCGGGCGCAATGCGTAGGAAACGCGTCAGCGCTGGTCAGATCGGGGCAGGCGCCCGACACGTTCTGTTCGATTATCGAACAGGCTCGCAGCCGATCAACTCGGCGCTGGTCGCGCGGGCCGTGGTCCGCACGGTCACGACCTTGACCACGTCCTCCTGGCGCTGGCCGAAGGTGAAGTCCTTCCGGCCCACCTCGTCGTGGTATTCGTCCAGGGTACGCACCGTGCAGACACCCGTGGCGTCCTTGTCCTTGGTGATCTCCAGCCGGACGTCGACGGCGTCGTCGGCGACCACCTTGAAACCGGTCAACCGGCCGCTGACGTCCTGACCGGCGATGTAGTCGTACCCGAACCACCCGATCAGGGCCAGCAGCCCGGCACCGAGCACGGCGCCGACGATCTTCAGCGTCCGGTCGGCACGCGCGTCCGCGGACCGGCCGTAACGCCCGTCGGGCAGCCCCTCGCGCACCGCGGTCATGGGCGTTCCTCCTGCTGGGGGAGAGATCGGAATTATTCGTCCCCGGTTTAGGTCACTATAGAAGCCGTCTCCCACGACGAATCACTGAGGATCGAACTTGACTGAGCAGCTGCGTTTGATGGCCGTGCACGCGCACCCGGATGACGAGTCGAGCAAGGGCGCGGCCACCATGGCCAAGTACGTGTCCGAGGGGGTGGACGTGCTGGTCGCCACCTGCACAGGCGGGGAGCGCGGCTCCATCCTCAACCCCAAGCTCCAGGGTGACCCCTACATCGAGGAGCACATCCACGAGGTCCGCGCCAAGGAGATGGACGAGGCGCGCCAGATCCTCGGCGTCAGGCAGGAGTGGCTGGGCTTCGTGGACTCCGGACTGCCCGAGGGCGATCCGCTGCCGCCACTGCCCGAGGGCTGCTTCGCACTGCAGGACGTGGAGGCCGCGGCGGAGCCCCTGGTGAAGCTGATCCGCACGTTCAAGCCGCAGGTGATCACCACCTATGACGAGAACGGCGGCTATCCGCACCCCGACCACATTATGACCCACAAGATCTCGATGGTGGCCTTCGAGGCGGCCGGTGACCCCGAGAAGTACCCGGAGGCGGGGGAGCCCTGGCAGCCGCAGAAGCTCTACTACAACCAGGGCTTCAACCGGGCGCGCACCGTGGCGCTGCACGAGGCGCTGCTGGCCCGCGGGCTGGACTCGCCTTACGAGGAGTGGCTGGAGCGCTGGAAGACGTTCGGGCGGCCCGAGCGCACCCTGACCACCTATGTGCCCTGTGCCGACTACTTCGAGATCCGCGACAAGGCGCTGATCGCGCACCGTACGCAGATCGACCCCGACGGCGGCTGGTTCCGGGTGCCCATGGACATCCAGAAGGAGGTCTGGCCCACCGAGGAGTACGAGCTCGCGAAGTCGCGCGTGGACACTTCCCTCCCCGAGGACGACCTCTTCGCGGGCGTCCGCAACAATTGACCCCATGATGAGCGCCACCAGCACCCTCGCCATGACGCATCTCGTCCCGCTCGCCAAGGACCTGGACGAGAACAAGGTGACCCCGGGCGTCCTCGGTTTCATCGTCTTCGCCGTGATCGGCGCGGCGGTGTGGCTTCTGATGAAGTCCATGAACAAGCACATGAAGCGGGTGAACTTCGAGGAGGCGCCGGAGGAGCCCGGCAAGGCTCCGGCGGCCGCCTCCACCGAAGGCGCCAAGGGTGCCAAGGGCACCAAGGGCGAGGAGCGCACGGCCTGAGCCCCGGCCGGGCCTGACCGCGTGTCCCGCGGACGCTCGACGGCATCTCAGCGCACTTCCGGCGGGGGCACTTCCAGCGGAGCGCTCAGGCGCGGGGCCGGTCCGGCAGCACGGCCATGACCTCGCGCGACTGGCGGCTCGGCACCATGCCGAGCTGCCATGCCTGCCATCCCGTCTCCGGCTCGACGCCGCGCTCCAGCACCAGCGCGAACGCCTCCGCGCACCCCGCCAGCCGGGAATCGCCCGCCGTGCCCTCCTCGCGCATCTCCCGCATCAGATCCGCCAGCTCCTCCTGGGCCACCGCCGTGCCGATGACCGAACCCCCGGCGGAGGCGAACGGCAGCAGCGTGCAGCGCAGGAACCGGGCCCAGGAGCGGCCGCGCCGGTCCCCGTACCCCGCGAACAGCACGGCCGCCTCGTCCACCAGCTCCAGCGCCTGCGCCGCCTTGCCGTTTCCCGCGTCGATCACCGCCAGCTCGACACAGGACCACGCCTCGCCATGGGCCACGCCCACCCGGCGGAAGTCCTGCCGCGCGTCCTGGAGCAGTTGCCGGGCGAAGCCGCTGTTGCGCAGCGAGCCCGTCTGCGCCGCCCGCAGATCACGGGTGACCCGCGCCGAGTGATGCCGGGCACACGCCAGCCCGTACACATCCCGCATCCGGCTGAACATCGTGCGGGCCCGCTCCAGCTCGCGCACCGCCGAGTCGTGGTCGCCGCGCTCCTCCAGCGCCTGGCCCAGGTAATACAGCGTCCACGCCTCGCCGCGCGCGTCCTCGTTCTCCCGGTGGCGGGTGAGGGCCTGGCGCAGCTGGTCGACGGCCACCGACGACTCCCCGGCCACCAGCCGGGCCCGGGCGAGCTGGGTGAGCGCCCATGCCTCACCGCGCTGGTCATGGGTGCGGCTGTAGGCGTCCAGCGCGTCCCCCAGCTCGGACTCGGCGCGCGGCACATCGCCCATCCGCAGACAGGCCTGGCCGAGCTGGAAGTGCGCCCACGCCTGGCCGTGCAGGCTCTCGCTCTCCTCATGCAGCTCCAGGGCCTCGCCCAGCAGCTCCAGCGCCTCGGCCAGCCCGCCGCGGTCGCGCTCCACCGCCGCCAGGGCATGCATCGTCCAGGCCCGGTCGCCGCGCAGCTCCCCGGCCCGCTGGAGCTCCAGCGCCTCGCGCAGCTTCGCCGCGGCCTGCACGAGATTGCCCTGGTGGTGCAGGGTGATGCCGAGACTGCACAGGGCGCGGGCCGCGCCCGCCTGGTGCTGGGCCTCGAAATACAGGTCCACCACCGAGGACAGCGTGGTGCGCGCCTGGTCCAGCTCGCCGAGCTGGCGGGCCGCGATACCGGTGCGCCACTGCACGGACCGCATCAGCAGCCCCTGGTCGACGGCCTGGGTGAGCTCGCTGATCTCGCCCAGCCGGTAGAGATCGCCGCGCAGCAGGCAGTAGTCGCACAGCGCGCCCAGGAGGTGCAGCACCGCGGACTGGTCCACGCCCTCGGCATGGCGCAGCGCGGCGGTGATGAAGCTCGACTCGTCGTCCAGCCAGCGCAGCGCCGCGTCCAGCGAGGCGAAGCCATGGGCCGCGCCCTTGCCGAAGATGTCGGCACGGGTGGAGGTCTTGCCGTCGACCAGCCGGATCACCGAATCCGCCAGCTCGGCATAGCTGCGGATCAGCCGCTCCTGCGCGGCGGTGCGCTGCTCCGGCTCCTCCTCGTCCAGCAGCCGGGCGTGGGCGAAGGAGCGCACCAGGTCATGGAGGCGGTAGCGGCTGCCGCGGACATGCTGGATCAGCCCGGCCCGGCCGAGCGCCTCCAGATGGCGGCCGGCCTCCTGCTCATCGGCGCCCAGCAGCGCCGCGGCCGCCGCGCCGCCCAGGCTGGCCCGCCCGGCCAGCGCCAGCCGCCGCAGCAGCCTCCGGGCGCCCTCCTGCTGGTCGGTGTAGCGCAGCCACAGGGTGCGCTCGATCGCGCCCACCGGGCCGTACGCCTCCAGGTCGGTGACCAGGGCGGCGGGGGAGCGGGGGCCGAGCGAGGAGCCCGCGATCCGCAGCGCCAGCGGCAGCCGCCCGCACAGCTCGGCGATCCGCTCCACGGACTGCCCGTCGTAGGGGCCGGCGCCGGTGGGCTCCTCGGCGGAGGCCCGCAGCAGCTCCTCGGCGCCCGGCTCGTCCAGCGGGCCCACCTCGATCCGGTGCACCCAGGCCGCGAGGTCGTCCGGCAGGTCGAGCGGGGTGCGCGAGGTGATCAGGACCAGGCCGTCGGACCGCTCGGGGATCAGCGTGCGCACCTGCTCGGCGTCGTGGGCGTCATCGAGCACGATGGTGACCGGCAGCCCGGTCAGATACTGGTGATACAGCTCGGTGAGCCGTCTGATGTGCTGGTCCTGCGAGGAGCGCTCGCGGAAGAGCAGCTGGTCGCGGGGTGCGCCGAGCCGGTTCAGCAGATGCAGCAGCGCGTCGCGGGTGGGCAGCGGGGCCTGCTCGGGGCTGTCGCCGCGCAGATCGACCAGGCACGCGCCGCGGAACTCATCGCGCAGATGGTGGGCCGCCCGCACGGCCAGCATGGTCCGGCCGGAGCCCGGCGGGCCCTCCAGCAGCACCACCGTGGGCTTGGTCTCCGTGGACGCGCGGGCCTGCCGCACCCACTGCGCGATCTGTGTGATCTGCGCATGGCGCCCGGCGAACGGGCCGTCCGCCTCGGGGAGCTGGGCGAAGGACTGCTCCAGCACGGTGCGCCTGCGGGCCGCCTGGCTGCGGTCCGCGCCGCGCAGCCTCGGCTGACCGGTGACGGAGGCGGAGCGCTTCGCCGAACCGCCGCCCTGGCGGGTGGCGGCCGTGGTCATCCGGTGCTGGTCGATGAACGGCCGGATGCCCCGCACCTCGACCGCCGTGAGCCACTGCAGCCGCAACTGCTCGGCCCCGCCGGGCTGGTTGCGCAGCGCGGCCTGGCGGTGGGCGGCCGGCCAGTGGCTCGCGGTGAGCTTGACGACGGCGGCGGCCGACCCGGCGACGGCGGCCGTGACCCCCGCGCCCAGCGCCGTGCCCGCCGAGGTGCCGTACCCGAGATCCGCGCCGAAGGCCGCCACCGCGGCGACCGCCGCGGCCAGCGCCGGGGTGCCCAACTGCCCGCGCGACAGCCGGGCGGAGAGCGGTCTGCTGCCCGCGTCCGACTCGTCCAGCGCGCGCACATACGCCCCGTACTCCTCCGCGGCGGCGGCGGTCATCTCGTCGAGCGCGCCGCGCGCCCGGCTGAGCAGCACCCCGCCGTCGGTGCGCCCGCCCGAGCGGCGCACCTCCTCCTCCACGGCCCGCGACAGCAGCCGCTCGACTTCCGTCCGGTGGCTGTCCCGCAGCACCGCCAGTGACGCCGGCATGGTGATCCCCCTCCTGCAGCAGTGCCCTCAGTCTTCCGTTTCTGGCTCCTATCCGGCAGTCCTGTGGATAACTCCCCTGTGGATAACTTCGCCTGTCTCGCCGGGTGGGGGAAGATGGACGTCCAGCCCCGCCGACGGCCCGGGACGGAGCCTCGAAGGGCGGCTCGCGATGTGAGGGGTGCGAGGGGTGTGATCAGCGTTGTTGGACTGACGGCCGTGCTGGGCCGGATACCGTCGACGTCGGGGATGCACCGGGCGTACGACCTGGCCCTGGCCGGGCTGGTCGGCTATGCGACGCTGTTCTACGACACGGGCGTCGACCGGCTCATCGGTCTGTCGATGGCGGTGGCCGTGGTGTTCCGCCGGCGTCTTCCCCTGACCGTGATGGCGGTCGTCTCCGCTCTCGCCCTGACGCAGTACCTGCTGGCGACGCTTCCCCGCGAGCCGTTGGCGGGAGGCACCACGATGTACGACGGAGCCCTGCTCGTGGCGATGGTGACGGTGGTGAGCCATGCCGAGCGGATGTGGAAGGTGTACGCCGCGGGAGGCGTCGTCGTGCTGGGCGTCGCGCTGACCTACGGGGGCGTCTCCTCCGTCGCCTCGGTGAGCGGCCGGGACTCCCTCAACGAGGGCCTGACGATTGCCGGGCTCTGTGCGGCGGTGTGGCTGACGGCGTATGTGCTGCGGACCCGCCGGCTGTATGTGGCCGCCCTGGAGGAGCGTGCCGCCACCGCGGAGCGGGAGCGCGTGCACCTCGCCCGGCTGGCCGCCGCCGAGGAACGCACCGAGATCGCCCGGGAGTTGCACGATGTGGTGGCGCACAGCCTGTCGGTGATGACCGTGCAGGCGGACGGCGCGAGTTACGTGATCGAGGCGGACCCTGGCCGGGCCCAGGAGGCGCTGCGGACGATCGCGGCCACTGGTCGGGACGCGTTGGAGGACATGCACCACATCGTCAAGGTGCTGCGGGGCGGGAAGGGGTCCGGCGGCGAGGGTGGCGAGGACCGCCGCCGGGTGGGCCTGGACCATCTCGAACCGCTGGTGGAGCGGGCCCGCGCCGCCGGGTTACAGGTGGATCTGAGCATTGGGGACAAGCCCGCCGGGCTCTCGCGCGCAGGCGAGCTGACGCTTTTCCGGATCGTTCAGGAGGGCATGACGAACGCGCTGCGGCACGCCGGTCCCGGTGCTCACGTCGCCGTCACCCTCACCTTCGACGAGACCATCGCGGCCTTGGAGGTCGTCGACGACGGGGCCGGGAAGCGCGCCGGCTCCGGCTCGGAGACGGTGTCCCGCTCCGGCGGCAACGGGCTGGTGGGCATGCGGGAGCAGGTCGATGTGCACGGCGGCCGGTTCAGCGCGGGCCCCCGGCTCGGGCCGGGCTGGCAGGTCAGAGTCGAACTTCCGGTGAGGACGGCGGCATGAGCGACGGCGGTGCGGGCGACGGCGGCGTGAGCGGCGGCGCTGCGGGTGACGGTGGTGCGGGCGGGCCGATCCGGGTGGTCGTCGTGGACGACCAGCCGCTGGTGCGCGCCGGGTTCGTCATGGTGCTGGACGCGCAGCCCGACATCGACGTTGTCGGGGAGGCGAACGACGGGGCGGAGGCTCTCGCGCTGCTGGACACCGTCGCGGCCGACGTCGTCGTCATGGACGTCCGCCGCGGGCGACCGGTGTCCTGGCGAACGCCGCCATGGGTGGGCAGGCGGGCCGCAACGCGGCGGCGAAGGCGCTCGCGGAGGCCGCCGACGCCCAGGACGACGTCCATCTGAACGTCCTCGCGGAGGACCGCGAACGCAGCGACGACGACATCGCCCTGCTGGCCACCACGGCGCTGGGGCTGCTCGGCCTCACCGTGCTGATCGCCGTGGTCGGCGTCGCCACCACGACCGGCCTCACCGTGCTGGAACGCACCCGCGAGTCGGGCCTGCTGCGCGCGCTGGGACTCGGCCGTGCCGGGCCGCGCACCATGATCGGTGTCGAGGCGGGCCTGTACGGGGTCCTGGGCGGCGTCCTGGGACTGCTCCTCGGCGTGCCCTACGCCTGGCTGGTGATCCAGGCGCTGAACCTCGGCGCTCCGCTGCACCTGCCGTACGGGCAACTGGCGGGCGTCTTCGTCGGGTTGACGGCCGTCACGACGCTCACCGGACTGCTGCCGGCCCGCCGCGCGGCCCGGGTCAGCCCGGTCGCCGCGTTGGGTACCGGCGAATGACCCGTGGTGGGGGGGGGGGGGGGGGGCCCCCCCCCCCGGGGGGGGGGGGCCCCCCCGGCCAAATGGTTTTTAAGGGGTTGGGGAGTAAACACAGTTTGGCGATGGC
>NZ_JBHYVB010000019.1:57093-89581 GCF_042750115.1 Streptomyces sp. NPDC059455 | reverse complement strand
CCCGCCGCCCCCCCCCCCCCCCGCCGCGCGCCCGCCCCCCCCCCCCTCGCCCACACCCACACCCACCCCCCCTGACCCGGCGCGGCGCGCTCCGCGCCAGCCCGCCCGCCCGCCGGGGCCCCCCCCCCGCGGGTGATGGTGGGCCGCAAGCCGTCAGCCGACAACCTTCTTCAGGGCATCGCCGAGGGCATCGGCCTCGTCCGGTGTCAGCTCGACGACGAGCCGACCGCCGCCTTCGAGCGGAACGCGCATGACGATGCCCCGCCCCTCCTTGGTCACCTCGAGCGGGCCGTCGCCCGTCCGCGGCTTCATGGCCGCCATGCTCGTTCCCCTTCCTGAAACCAGCTCATCGCAGCCGACAACCCAGGTGTCACCGGCATCGAACACGTTGCTTCCCCCTCATTATCCCGCATGGCACGACCCGATGACCAACATCGGTCGGCAACGCCTGTGCGAGGCGTTCCCCCAAAACCACCCAATTCGGGGAGGGGATCGCGGTAGCGTACGCCCGCCGTCACCGAACGAAGGGTCGGTTCTTTGACGCAGGTCACATGTCGGTCGGTCATGATCTCCGGCATGCTGTGCGCTGACCGCCGCGGCGGGCCCCTTCCGGGCCCGCCGGTGCGGCCGCAGCCCGAGCCGCCCACCCGCCTCGCTCCACCGCCGGAGGACCGCCATGGCCGACACCGTGCTCTACGACCTCACCGAGGGTCTCGCGACGATCACGCTGAATCGTTCCGACGCGATGAACGCCCTGAACATCGATACCAAGGAGGCGCTGCGCGACGCGCTGCTGCAGGCCGCGGAGAGCCCGGCGGTGCGGGCCGTGCTGCTCACCGGCTCCGGGTCGCGCGCCTTCTGCGTCGGCCAGGACCTCAAGGAGCACATCGGCCTGCTGGCCGCCGACCGCGACGGCAGCGGCGAGGGCTCGACCATGAACACGGTGGCGCTGCACTACAACCCGATCGTCACCGCGATCGCCGGGATGCCGAAGCCGGTGGTCGCCGCGGTCAACGGCGTCGCGGCGGGCGCCGGGGCGGGCTTCGCCTTCGCCGCCGACTACCGGATCGTCGCCGACACCGCCTCCTTCAACACCTCCTTCGCCGGGGTCGCGCTGACCGCCGACTCGGGCGTCTCGTGGACCCTTCAGCGGCTGATCGGCTACGGCCGGGCGGCGGATCTGCTGCTCTTCCCACGCACCATCGACGCCCAGGAGGCGCTCGGCCTGGGCATCGCCCACCGGGTGGTCCCGGCGGACGAGCTGGCCTCCGAGGCGGCGGCGGTCGCCCGGCGGCTGGCCGAGGGCCCCACCGCGGCCTATGCCGCGATCAAGGAGTCCCTGGCCTTCGCCGCGGGCCACACCCTCACCGAGGCCCTGACCATGGAGGACGAGCTGCAGCGCCGCGCGGGGGCGTCGGACGACCACGCCATCGCGGTGAACGCGTTCGTGAACAAGGAGAAGCCGAGGTTCACCGGCCGCTGACGGGACCCCGCCCCGGCCCCGGCCCCCGCCCCGGCCACCGACCGCCGGCGGCCGGGGCGCTCAGACCGCGTCGCGGATGTGGCAGTCGGCCAGATGGTCGTTGACCAGGCCGCATGCCTGCATCAGCGCGTAGGCCGTGGTGGGGCCGACGAAGCGGAAGCCGTGCTTCTTGAGGTCGCGGCTGAGGGCCGTGGACTCCGGGGTGATCGCGGGGACATCGGCGAAGGTCCGCGGGACCGGGCGGCCGTCGGACGCCGGGGCGTGGGACCAGATCAGCTCGCTCAGCTCACCGGGGGCCAGGGCCGCCGCGGCACGGGCGTTGGCGATCGTGGCGGCGATCTTGGCGCGGTTGCGGATGATGCCGGGGTCGGCGAGCAGCCGCACCTCGTCGGCCTCGGTGAACTCCGCGACCTTCTTGATCGAGAAGTCGGCGAAGGCGGCCCGGAACCCCTCCCTGCGGCGCAGGATCGTCAGCCAGGACAGCCCGGACTGGAACGCCTCCAGGGAGACCCGCTCATAGAGCGCGTCATCGCCGTGGACCGGGCGGCCCCACTCCGTGTCGTGGTAGACGCGGTAGTCGGCCATGGTCTCGCTCTCCAGGCCCCAGGGACAGCGCGGCAGACCGTCCGGCCCCTCGACCACACCCTGCTCGCTCATGCGCCCTGCCCTTCGTAACCGCGGCCCTCGAAGCCGCTCCCGTCGAAACCGCGCCGCCCGAAGGCGTCGAAGCCCCTGCCCTCGAAACCGCCGTCCTCGAAACCGCCGTCCTCGAAGCCGCGCCGCTCGGGGCCGGGGCCCTCGAGGCCGCCCGGCCCGAAGCCATGGTCGCTCTCCGGGGCCGACAGCGGATCGGGGCCGGGCCCGGAGGACGACAAGGGCTTCGGACGCGGACCGGCGAGCGCCGTCTCCAGCTCGGCGATCCGGGCGTCACGCTCGGCGAGCTCGGCGCCGAGGCGGCCCAGCACATCGTCCACGTCCGCCATCCGGTAGCCCCGCAGCGTCATGGGGAGCCGCAGCGACTCCACATCGGCGCGCGCCAGCGGCCGGTCGGCGGGCAGCGGATCGTCCAGCCGGTCGGGGGGCACGTCGGTGAGCGGGCCGTCACCGCCGCCGACGACGGCGAGCGTGACCCCGCCGACCACAACGACCAGCGCGATCAGCAAGAACAAGAACACGGTGATCGTCTCCCCGTCAGATGCATGGTTGAGTCTGTGTCCGTCGGCCTCGATAACTGTCTGCCCCGATCGTGCCATGCCCCTCGGACAGTTATCGTCGCTGCCCGCAACCTGGAAGAAGACGTGAGGGAAGTTCGATGCTGCGGCTGGGACGACGTGAGTTCGGCGAGAACGACCGGGTGATCATGGCGATCGTGAACCGGACGCCGGATTCCTTCTACGACCAGGGTGCGACCTTCCGCGACGAGCCCGCCCTGACCCGGGTGGAGCAGGCGGTCGCGGACGGCGCCGCGATCATCGACGTCGGCGGCGTCAAGGCCGGTCCGGGCGACGAGGTGAGCGCCGAGGAGGAGGCGCGCCGCACGGTGGGCTTCGTGGCCGAGGTGCGCAGGCGCCATCCGGACGTGGTGATCAGCGTGGACACCTGGCGCCATGAGGTCGGCGAGGCGGTCTGCGCCGCGGGCGCGGATGTGCTCAACGACGTCTGGGGCGGGGTCGACCCCAAGCTGGCCGAGGTCGCCGCCCGCTACGGCGCCGGGCTGGTGTGCACCCACGCGGGCGGCGCCCGGCCGCGCACCCGCCCGCACCGGATCGGCTACGACGATGTGGTGGAGGACATCCTGCGGGTCACCCTGGAGCTCGCGGAGCGCGCCGTCGAGCTGGGGGTGCGGCGCGACGGGATCATGATCGACCCGGGCCATGACTTCGGTAAGAACACCCGCCACTCACTGGAGGCGACGCGCCGGCTGGGCGAGCTGACGGAGACCGGCTGGCCCGTCCTGGTCTCGCTGTCCAACAAGGACTTCGTCGGCGAGAGCCTGGACCGTCCGGTCAAGGAACGGCTGATCGGCACGCTCGCGACGACCGCCGTATCGGCCTGGCTGGGGGCCCGGATCTACCGGGTGCACGAGGTGGCGGAGACCCGTCAGGTGCTGGACATGGTGTCGTCCATCGCGGGCCACCGGCCCCCGGCGGTCGCCCGCCGGGGACTGGCCTGAGTGGCCCGTAAGGAAGTGGACCGTAAGGATCCTGAGTGGACCGTAAGGAGACGCGGGCGGTCAGGGGCCGGACTCCTTGGTCACCAGGTCGATCACCTCGTCGATGTCATCGGTGAGGTGGAACAGGTCCAGGTCGTGCGGGGACGCCTTGCCCTCGGCGATGAGGGTGTTGGTGAGCCAGTCGACCAGGCCCTTCCAGTAGGCGCTGCCGAAGAGGACGATCGGGAAGCGGGTGACCTTCTTGGTCTGGACGAGGGTGAGCGCCTCGAAGCACTCGTCGAGCGTGCCGAGCCCGCCGGGCAGCACCACGAACCCTTGGGCGTACTTCACGAACATCGTTTTTCTTACGAAGAAGTAGCGGAAGTTGACCCCGATGTCGACGTACGGGTTCAGGCCCTGCTCGTACGGCAGCTCGATGCCCAGGCCGACCGAGACACCGCCCGCCTCGGTCGCGCCGCGGTTCGCCGCCTCCATCGCGCCGGGGCCGCCGCCGGTGATCACCCCGAAGCCCGCCTCCGCGAGGGCCCGGCCGATCCGCACCCCCGCCTCGTACTCCGGAGACCCCTCGGGCGTACGGGCGGAACCGAACACGCTGATCGCCCGGCCCAGCTCCGCCAGGGTGCCGAAGCCCTCGACGAACTCCGACTGGATGCGCATCACCCGGAACGGGTCCTCGTGCACCCAGTGGGTGGCCCCCTGGGTGTCCAGAAGCCGCTGGTCGGTCGTCTCGGGTCGCATCTGATGGCGGCGGCGCACGACCGGGCCCAGACGCTGCTCCCGCAGCGCTCGCTCTTCTTCGGCGTTGCCCACTGAGTGCTCCCTTCGCCAAGACCAAGATCTGGTCAAAGATCTGTGCTTCAGGGTAGGCCCCTCGGACGGCAAACAGCCGAAATCCTGGCCACGCTCACCCACCGAACCGCTGATCACACAGGGGTACGGTCAGCTAGCGCCGCTAGGGGGTGCCCGGCGGGCCACGCGGTGGAGCCGCATAGCGGGTTTTTCCCCTCCCCGCCCCTTCCCGTTACCAGGGGCTCCGCCCCTGGACCCCGAGGCCCGGGGCGGAGCCCCTGCCACGCGGCGAAGCCGCATAGCGAAGCCGCGGGGAGGAACAGAGCCCCGGCCCGGGGTCTGGGGCAGAGCCCCGGTCCCGGGATCTGAGGCAGAGCCCCGAACTCGGGGCCGGGGACAGAGCCCCGAACTCGGGATCTGAGGCAGAGCCCCGAACTCGGGGCCGGGGACAGAGCCCCGAACTCGGGATCTGAGGCAGAGCCCCGAACTCGGGATCTGAGGCAGAGCCCCGGTCCCGGGGTCTGGGGCAGAGCCCCGGTTTCGGGAAGGGGCGGGGAGGGGAGCAAGCTCGCCGCAGGCGCACGGTCCGCCGGACACCGCCTAGCGGGTCAGCCAGGTCCGCAGTCGTTCCTCGGCCTCCAGGACGGCGGCGACCGAGACGTGCTCCTCGCGGGTGTGGGCCAGCTTCGGATCGCCGGGGCCGTAGTTCACGGCGGGCACGCCGAGCGCCGAGAAGCGGGCCACATCGGTCCAGGCGTCCTTGGGCGCCACCTCCACCCCGAGCGTCGCCACGAGGGCGGCGGCCGACGGATGGGCGAGACCGGGCAGGGCGCCGGGCGCGCTGTCGGTGAGCTCGACCTCGAAGCCGGTGAAGACCTCGCGGACGTGGGCGAGCGCCTCGTCCTCGGAGCGGTCCGGGGCGAAGCGGAAGTTCACGGTCACCGTGCAGAAGTCGGGGATGACATTGGTCGCGTGGCCGCCCTCGATCGTCACGGCGTTGAGGCCCTCGCGGTAGGTGAGCCCGTCGATCTCCGCCCGCCGGGGCACATAACCGGCCAGCCGGTCCAGGATCGGCGCGGCCTTGTGGATGGCGTTCTCGCCGAGCCAGCTGCGCGCGGAGTGGGCGCGCCGCCCCTGGGCGCTCACCCGTACCCGCAGGGTGCCCTGGCAGCCGCCCTCGACCTTGCCGTCGGTGGGCTCCAGCAGCACGGCGAAGTCCCCGGCCAGCCACTCGGGGTGGTTCCTGGCCAGCCGCCCCAGCCCGTTGAGCTCGGCGGCGACCTCCTCGTGGTCGTAGAAGACGAAGGTGAGGTCGCGGTTGGGCGCGGGCACGGTGGCGGCCATGCGCAGTTGTACGGCGACGCCGGACTTCATGTCGGAGGTGCCGCAGCCCCACAGCACGCCGTCGTCGTCGAGGCGCGAGGGCACGTTGTCGGCGATCGGCACGGTGTCCAGATGGCCCGCCAGCACGACCCGCTCGTCCCGGCCCAGGTTCGTGCGGGCCACGACGGCGTCCCCGTCCCGGTCGACGCTCAGCTGGGGCAGGGCCCGCAGGGCCTGCTCCACGGCGTCGGCGAGCGCCTTCTCCTCACCGCTGACCGAGGGGAAGTCGACGAGCCGGGCGGTGAGCCGGGCCGCGTCCAGGGACAGGTCGAGTGCTGGGTGTGCCATACCCGCGACCCTAGCCGGTCGGCCCGCGCGCCCGGCGGCCCCGGCTCCCGGCCGCCGGCCCCAGCCCCCGGGCGCGAACGTGGCGTTCCCCACCCCGCGCCCGAGAACCGGAAGTGGCGTTCCCCACCCCGCGCCCGAGAACCGGAAACAGGCCGCGTGCGGCTCCAGTACCGTGTGGCCCGTGCCCCTGTCCGTCTTCTCCCACCGCGCCCGGCTGCTGCGGGCCGCGGTCGCCTGTGCCGTACTGCTGGGCCTGGCCGGATATCTGGCGGCGCAGCTGGTGACGGGTGGTGTGGGACCGCCGCGCTGCGTCGTACGGGCGGGCGGCGTCCAGGTGCGGCTCTCCCCCGAACAGACCGTGAACGCCGCCACGATCGAGGCCGTGGCCGCCTCTCGCGGACTGCCCGAGCGGGCCGTCACCATCGCGCTGGCCACCGCCCTCCAGGAGTCGGGGCTGCGCAACATCCGCCACGGCGACCGGGATTCGCAGGGGCTGTTCCAGCAACGCCCCTCCCAGGGCTGGGGAAGTGTGCGGCAGATCCGCGATCCGGTCTACGCCGCCGGGCAGTTCTACGACGACCTGGTGCGGATGCCCGGCTATTCGCGGCTGCCGCTGACGGTGGCGGCGCAGCGGGTGCAGCGCAGCGGCTTCCCGCAGGCGTACGCGAAGCACGAGACCGAAGCGGTGGTGCTGACCGGCGCCCTCACCGGGCGCTCCGGGGCGGCCCTCAGCTGCCCGGGGCCGCCGGACGACGGCGAGGCGGGCGATCCGGTGCGGGTACGGGCCGCGCTGAAGCGGGAGTTCGGCCCGGAGACGGAGGCGCGGCCGGCCCTGGCCGGGCACGGCGGCGGTCAGCAGGCCGCCCCCTCGCCGCACACGGTGCTGGTTCCGGTGCCCAAGGCGGCGACCCCGGGGCGTGCCGGGCAGCGCGGCTGGGAGATCGCGCACTGGGCGGTGGCCCACTCGGACGAGTTGCGTATCGAACGTGTCTCTTACGGCGAGCGCGAATGGAACGCGCGGAATTCCGGGGCGGGTTGGCGTCCGGCCAAGGGGATTTCCGGGGCCGAAGTACGGATCGACACCATGCGATAGCGCATGGAATCACCGCAGTTCAGAGCGGCTGACGGTGGATTGCGTGGCACGCCCGGCGGAATGGTCCGGGCGTATTACGCGCAGAAACGGATAATGCGACGCATTACCAACTCTTTGCCTTGGGGCACCGCAACCTTCGCGAGGTTCACGCGGTATTCACAGCGTCCGAATCGCCGGACGCAGACGCCAATTGTCCCCTCGCCAAAGGAGCACCATGTCCCTCCCTCTCACCCGTCGGATCGCCCGCGCGGCGCTACTGGTCGCGGCGAGCGCGGCTCCCGTCGTCGGCGCCGCCGGCGCCGCGAGTGCGGCGGAGCCGGCCCAGCCGCAGGCCTCCAACCTGGGGCTGTCCTCGCTGGACGCCGCCTCGGTCGGTGAGGTCGCCGACGTCGCCTCGCAGCAGGTCGGGAGCACGGCGGGTGACGTCAGCGGCAAGGCCGGCGGGACCGTCAAGGGGATCCTGCCGGGCAGGGCCGCCCCGGCGAACGTGACCCCGGCCAAGCCCGCCAAACCCGCCGATCCCGCGAAGCCCGCCAAGCCCGCGAAGGGTGTGAAGGGTGTGAAGGCCGCCAAGTCCCACAAGGCCGCCAAGAGCACCCCGGCCAGGGCCACCCACGCCAAGGCCGCCCACGCCAAGGCCGCCGGTAAGGGCGAGACCCGGGCCCTCGGGCACGGGAAGGGCAAGGGCGGCGCCCACGCCAAGGGCAAGGGCAAGGCGGTGCGGCCCGCACAGCCCGCCCCCGCCGCCCCCGCCGCCGCCCCGGCCGCCGCCCCGCAGGCCCCCGCGCCCAGCGCCCCGCAGGGCCCGGACCTCCCGGTCAAGGGCCTGCCGATCAAGGGCCTGCCGCTGCTCGGCTGATCGTCCGCCGGACGTAAGCAGAGGCCCGGGGAGTTCTCGTACTCCCCGGGCCCCTTCGGGTCCATCAGCTCGCTACGGGGTCCGGCGGATCACGCGGCGGCCGCATATCGAGGCTTTCCCCTCCCCGCCCCTTCCCGATACCAGGGGCTCCGCCCCTGGACCCCGAGGCCCTGGGCAGAGCCCCACCACGCGGCGAAACCGCATATCGATGCCCCGGGAAGGGACGGAGCCCCGGCCCGGGGCCTGAGGCGAAGCCCCGGTCCGGGGCCTGAGGCGAAGCCCCGGCACGGGGCCTGAGGCGAAGCCCCGGCACGGGGTCTGGGGCAGAGCCCCGCCTTCCAGCCCCTCCAGGGGGCACCTCCCAGCGGTAGCTGGGGGAGTTTGAGGAGCGGGGTCTGGGGCGGAGCCCCGCACGCGGCGGAGCCGCATATCGTCAGGTGCCGGGAAGGGGCGGGGAGGGGAACAGCCCGCCGCAGGCGCCAAGACCCGCCGGACACCCCCGCCGACTTCCCGTTCTCAGTCCGCCAGTCGGCGAACCGCCGCTGCCACGCGCTCGTCGGTCGCCGTGAACGCGACCCGGACGTGCCGCTCCCCCGCCGCGCCGTAGAACTCGCCAGGGGCCACCAGGATGCCCAGCTCGGCGAGGGTGCCCACGGTCTCCCAGCACGGCTCGTCCCGCGTCGCCCACAGGTACAGCGACGCCTCGCTGTGCTCGATGCGGAAGCCGTGGCCCGCCAGCGCCGACCGCAGCGCGGCCCGGCGCCGCTCGTAGCGCTCGCGCTGCTCCGTCACGTGCTTGTCGTCGCCGAGCGCCGCGACCGTGGCGGCCTGCACCGGTGCGGGGACCATCATCCCGCCGTGCTTGCGGATCTTCAGCAGCTCGCCCAGCACCGCCTCGTCACCGGCGAGGAAGGCCGCCCGGTAGCCCGCCAGATTGGACCGCTTGGAGAGCGAGTGGACCGCCACCAGCCCCTCGAAGGAGCCGCCGGAGATCTCCGGGTGGAGCACCGAGACCGGGTCCGCCTCCCAGCCCAGCTCCAGATAGCACTCGTCGCTGACCACCAGCACCCCGTGGGCGCGGGCCCAGGCGACCGCGGTGCGCAGCTCGTCCTTGGACAGCACCCGGCCGGTGGGGTTGGACGGGGAGTTGAGCCACAGCAGCTTCAGCCCGGCCGGGTCGAGCTCCGTGTCCGCGGCGCCAGCCGCGAATGTCTGCGTGTCGTACGGCACCGGCTCGGCGCCCGCCAGCCGCGCGCCCACCTCGTACGTCGGGTAGGCGAGCCGCGGGAAGGCGACCCGGTCGCCGGGGCCCAGGCCCAGCTGCGTCGGCAGCGAGGCCACCAGTTCCTTGGAGCCGACCACCGGCAGCACCTGGGTGTGGGTCACCCCGGCCGCCCCCAGCCGCCGCTCCACCCAGCCGGTGAGGGCGTCACGCAGCGCGGCCGTGCCCCAGACGGTCGGATAGCCGGGGCTGTCCGAGGCGTCGGCGAGCGCCGCGCGGATCAGCTCGGGGACCGGGTCGACGGGGGTGCCCACCGAGAGGTCGACAATGCCGTCGGGGTGGGCCGCGGCGGTCGCCTTGTACGGTTCGAGCCGGTCCCAGGGGAAGACCGGGAGGCGGGCGGAGACGGGTGGCACGGGGTGGCTCGCTTTCTTCGGAACTGCCCGGGCCGAGGGGCCCGGGGGAAACCGCGGGAGCGCCGGGGAAACCCGCGGGAGCGCCGACGAGGCCCGGGAAACAGCCCGGTCCCGCAGGCCACAGGCCATACGGGACCGCCGACTGCTTCCGGGCGCTGGCGCCGGGGCAGGGGTTACTCGTCGTGCTCCTGCGGCGGAAGCGCGGCGATGAAGGGGTGGTCCCGCTCGATCAGGCCGAGCTTGCTCGCGCCACCGGGCGAACCGAGCTCATCGAAGAACTCGACGTTCGCCTTGTAGTAGTCCTTCCACTCCTCGGGAGTGTCGTCCTCGTAGAAGATCGCCTCGACCGGGCAGACCGGCTCACAGGCCCCGCAGTCGACGCATTCGTCCGGGTGGATGTACAAGGACCGCTGGCCCTCGTAGATACAGTCGACGGGGCACTCCTCGATGCACGCCTTGTCCTTCAGGTCGACACAAGGCTGCGCGATGACGTAGGTCACGCTGTCGTTCCTCCTCGTTAGGGCTGCTATCGCGCGGGAGCGCGGCGTCGTCGATGCCCGCACCTAGTATCTCCGTTCTTGGGCACCGAGCGCACATGAGGGGCTGACAGGACTGTGGATTTCACCACTGGCGGACGTCTCGAAGTCCGGATCACCCCGGATGACGTGGGAAAACGCGTCTCGGTCAGGCTTATGACCGAAGATCGTAAGCCCGGCGCCACGTTCACCGACGTGGTCGGGGTTCTCACATCGTGGACCGAGGGCACGCTCTCCATCACCCGGCGTACCGGTGAACCGGTGCGGATCGCCGAGTCGTCCCTGGTGGCCGGGAAGGTGGTGCCCGCCGCTCCGGCCCGCCGCCGCGGCCCCGCCGCCAGCGCGCCCGAGCTGGACCGGGTCGCCGCCCGGGCCTGGCCGCCGGTGACCAGCGAACCACTGGGCGAGTGGACGCTGCGCGCCTCCGGCGGATTCACCCGGCGCGCCAATTCGGTACTGCCTCTCGGCGACCCCGGGATGGGGCTCGACGCGGCGCTGCGCCGGGTGACCGAGTGGTACGCGGCTCGGGAGCTGCCCGCGTACATGCAGGTCAGCACGGGCGCCGAGGCCACCCAGGAGCTGCTCGCCGCGGAGCTGGAGAGCCGCGGCTGGATACGGGAGGTCTCCTCGCGGATGGAGATCGCGGCGCTGGCCCCCATCGGGGACCTGGACGCCGACACCTCGGCGGTGACGCTCTCCGGCCGGCTCGACGACGCCTGGCTGACCCGTTACCAGCGGTCCTCCGGCGAGCCCTCGCCCGAGGCGCGGACGGTGCTGTCGGGCGGCCCGTCGGTGTGGTTCGCGACCATAGCGGCGGAAGGGGGCGGCGCCCCGGCCGCGATCGGGCGCTGTGTGGTGGACGGCCGCTGGGCCGGGTTCACCGCCGTGGAGGTCGCCCCGGAGCGGCGGCGCCAGGGCCTGGCCAAGGCCGTGATGACGGCGCTGGCCCGCAAGGCGCTCGACGAGGGCGCCTCGGCCGCGTATCTCCAGGTGGAGACGGACAATGGCGGGGCGCACGCCCTCTACGAGGGCATGGGCTTCACCGTCCACCACAGCTACCATCACTGGCGCGCGTCCGGGCAGGATCCGCGCTGAGCAGGGTACGAGGCGGCTATGCCACGGATGAACGACGTCTCCCGCCGCCGCTGGTTCGCCGACGCGGCCCGCGAAGAGCGCCCCGATCTGGCGCTGCTGTGCCTGCTGGTCGGCATGGAGGCCGACCCCGGCCTGGACGAGACCGGAATCGACGAAGCGCAGATCGAACTGGACCGGCTCGCCGGTCAGCTCCCCTTCTCCCCCAGCGGCCCCGAGGACTGGGCCGCCGCGCTGGCCCGCCTCCTCGGCGAGCGCCATGGCTTCCGGGGCGGCCCGGCCGACTACCGGCGGCTGGGGTCCTCGCTCCTCCACCAGGTGCTGCGGCGCCGCCGCGGACTGCCGATCCTGCTGTCCGTGGTGTGGATGGAGGTGGCGCGGCGGGCGGGCGCACCGGTGTACGGGGTGGGGCTGCCGGGCCACTTCGTGGTCGGCTTCGGCGATCCTTACGGCGGCCATGTGCTGGCCGATCCGTTCGACGGCGGGCGGCCGCTGTCCGCCGAGGACGCGGCGACGCTGGTGTCGGGGGCCACGGGCACCCCGCTCTCGCCGTCGATGCTCACCCCGGCCGGGCCGCTGGACATCGTGCTGCGGATCCTCAACAACATCCGCGCCTGGGCATCCGCCCGCCCCGAGCGCACCGATGTCCGGCTCTGGGCGGTGGAGCTGTCCCTGCTGCTGCCCAGCCATCCGGCCGAGCTGCGCTACGAGCGGGCGAAACTCCTCGTGGAGCGGGGCGAGTTCCTGACCGGCGCCAAGGAGCTGGAGGACTACGCGGAGGTCGTGGCGGCGGTGGAGCCCGACGCCGCCGAGACGATACGCCGCCAGGCCCGCGCCGCCCGCGCGATGCTGAACTGAGCGCTCCGCCGGTCCCGCCCTGATCTGTGTGCCCCTATCGAGGGCGCGGTCGTTACAGCCAGCCCTTGTCGCGGGCGATGCGGACGGCGTCGGCGCGGTTGCGGGCGGCGGTCTTCTGGATGGCCGTGGAGAGGTAGTTGCGGACCGTGCCCGGCGACAGGTTCAGGGCGCGGGCCAGCTCCGCGTTGGTCGAGCCGTCCGCCGAGGCGCGCAGCACCTCGCGCTCCCGCGCGGTCAGCGGGCTGGCCCCGTCCACGAGCGCGGCGGCGGCCAGTGTGGGGTCGATCACCCGCTCCCCGCGCAGCACCCCCCGTATCGCGTCCGCGAGCTGCGCCGCCGGGGCGTCCTTGACCAGGAAGGCGTCGGCGCCGGACTCCATGGCGCGGCGCAGATAGCCGGGGCGGCCGAAGGTGGTGAGGATCACGATCCGGATCCCGGGCTCGGCCCGGTGCAGCGCGGCGGCGGCCTCGATCCCACTCATACCGGGCATCTCGATGTCCAGCAGGGCCACATCGGGGCGATGGATCCGGGTGGCGTCCACGACCTCGTCGCCGCGCGCCACCTGCGCGACGACCTCGATCTCGTCGTCGAGCCCGAGGAGCGCGGCCAGCGCCTCCCGCACCATGGACTGGTCCTCGGCGAGGAGGACTCTTATGCATCTTATGGGGCGGTGTCCGTCGGCGTCGGGCATGGAGCCAGCCTATGACCAGCGAACAGCGCCGACAGGAGCAGGCAGAGGGCTGCGGCGAGCGCCCAGGGGCGGCGGTGCATGACCAGTTGCCGGCGCTGCCGCAGGCGCGCCGGCCTGGACGCGCCCGTGCCGCTCGGGTCGCCGCGCGGGGCGCGAGGTGCGGGGTGCGGGGTGCGGGGCGCGGGTGCTGTTCAGCAAAGCGGGTGAGATCGCCGACGAGCGACAGCACCTACGGCACGCCGCAATTCGAACTCCGGTGCGGCGGACTGCACTTGACTATTCAGCGCGTCCCCGCATGGCTGGTCACCTTGGTGACCACAGCAGCGACAGGGGCCGTGACCGCATGGTGGGTGAGCCGTTGAGGCGGGGCAGGCCGGCTCAAGGCCGCTTCGGCTTCGGGACCGGCCGGACTGCCCGACTTCGCTAGGGCGCGGCCTGCGAGGGCAGCTCCACGTGGGCGCCGCGGGAGAGCGGGACCAGGGCGCGGAGAGTGAAGCCGCCGCGCTCGCCGGGGCCGGTCTCCAGGCGGCCGTCGGCCAGCTGGAGCCGCTCGGCCAGCCCGGTGAGCCCGTTGCCGTGCGGGCCGGTGGCGCCGCGGCCGTCGTCGCTGACGGTCAGGCGCAGCTCGTCGCCCGTCTCGTCGAGCGTCGCCGAACAGCGGCGGGCCCCGCTGTGCCGCACCACATTGGTGACCGCCTCGCGCAGCGCCCAGGCCAGCGCGCCCTCCTGGTCGGGCGGAAGGTCGGGGTGGTGGATGCCGGCCCGGCTCAGATCGGCGGCGATGCCCCCGGCGGCGAGGGCGGTACGGGCCCCGGCGACCTCGGCCTCCAGGGTGGGGCGTCGAAAGCCGCTGACCGCCTCCCGGACGTCCACCAGCGCCTGTCGGCTGACCCGCTCGATATCGGCCACCTGGCGCGCCGCCTGCTCGGGCTTGTCGGGCAGCATCCGCCCCGCCAGTTCGCTCTTGAGCGTGATCAGGGAGAGCGAGTGGCCCAGCAGGTCGTGCAGATCGCGGGCGAGCCGCAGCCGCTCCTCGTTGGCGGCGAGCTGGGCCACGGTGGCGCGGGCGGCGCGCAGCGCCCGGGTGGTGCGGACCATCTGCCCCACCGCGCTCATCGCGAAGCCGCCGAGCAGCGAGGGGATGACCAGGGCGGACACCAGTCCGTGCGAACCGCGCACCAGCACCCCGATGCCCACCATGAACGCCGTGTTCAGCGGGATCGCCCAGCTCGACAGCCGAAGCGGCAGCACCGCCCCGAAGGCGACGGACACATAGACCGAGAGCACCAGCCAGTCGTCGCCCATGGTGAGGGTGAGCACGGCGGCGAGCGCGCAGATCATGCCCAGCGCCCCCAGGACCGCGGTCCGGCTCAGCGCCCGCCCGGTGTGCCGGAAGACCAGCCCCAGATAGACGGTGACGAAGACCAGCAGGCCGAGCCCGCCGCACACGGTGGCCAGGGCGGTGTGGTGGCCGTCGGCGAGATCGCTCACCGGCGCGCCCATATAGCCCATCCAGATCCCGATCCACATCAGCTTGACCAGCACTTGTTTGCGGTTCTCGGGAGGCTGGCCGATGGCGGCCACCCGGTCGTTCTCCTCGTCGTACGCCATCGCGTCGGCCCACCAGGTCAGCCGGCGGCGCCCGCCGGGGCGGCGTTCCGGATCGCCGTCGGGGCGGCACTCCGGATCGCCGTCGGTCCACTCGGCCCGGTCAGCCATGGTTCTTCTCTCCTCGGATCACGCCTCGGGCCACGCCCTCGGTCATGCCTTACGGATGCGCTTCACGCCTTACGGCATCCCTCATGCCTTACGGGTGTCCTTGCGGTACAGCCATGCCGCGCCGCCCGCGAAGACCGCGAGGTAGCCGATGAGCAGCGCCACGTCCTTGGTGTGCGGGGCGCCGCCCAGCTCGATCGCCTGGCCGAGGGCGGTGTAGGCGTGGGTGGGCAGATAGTCGCCGATGTTCCGCAGCCACTCCGGATAGGACGTGGTGGGCATCCACAGCCCGCCGAGGATCGACAGACAGAAGTAGATGATCATCGTCAGCGGGCGGACCGCGTCCCCGGTCGCCAGATAGCCGATGGCCACCCCCAGCGCGGCGAAGACCAGGGAGCCCGCCCAGATGGCGCCGGTCAGCGCCGCCCACTCCCAGACGGCGTCCAGCCGTACGCCCTTGACGGCCGCGGCCACCACGAAGACGATCACGATCGACGGCAGGGTGGCCACCGCGCCCACGGCGATCTTGGCCGCCACATAGCCGCGCCCGGGCAGCGGGGTGAGCCGCAACTGCCGGGTCCAGCCGCCCTCGCGCTCCTTGGCGATCCGCTCGCCGTTGCCCATCAGCCCGGCGCCCAGCGCCCCGAAGGAGGCCATCGCGACCATGTAGTAGAGCGGCATCGACAGCCGGGTGCCGGGCACGCGGTCGTCGGCGTCGGTGCTGCCCGCGATCAGCAGGAAGAGCACGGACGGATAGATGATCGTGAAGAACATGAACTTGCGATTGCGCAGGGTCCGCGCGATCTCCAGCTTGACCAGCGCCTTCATCGTGCGGACTCCTCAACTGTGGGCGCGGTGTCGCCGGCCGCGTCGGTGGCGGCGTCGGTGATGGCGAGGAACGCCTGCTCCAGGCCGAGGCCGGTGACCTCGAGCCCGTGCGGATAGAGCCCGAGCCCGTAGACCGCGTGCACGGTCGCGTCCGCGTCGGTGGACCGTATCCGTACGGTACGCCCCGAAATATCGATCCCGGTCAGCGCGGGCAGGGCGCGCAGCGCCGACTCGTCGACCGGCCCGTCCAGCCCGAAGGAGATCCGCCGGGCCCCGGCCATCGCCTTGATCTCGGCGGACGAGCCGTCGGCCAGCACCCGGCCGCCGTGCAGCACGATCACCCGGTCGGCGATGGCGTCGGCCTCATCGAGGTAGTGGGTGGCGAACAGGATGGTGCGGCCCTGCTTCGTCTGCTCCCGCATCGCGCCCCAGAAGGTCTGCCGGGACGAGACGTCCATACCGGTCGTGGGCTCGTCCAGCACGATCAGATCGGAGGCCCCGGCGGTCGCGAACGCGAAGCGCACCCGCTGCTCCTGGCCGCCGGAGAGCTTGTTCACCTTGCGGGAGGCGATCTCGGCGATCCCCGCCCGCTCCAGCACCTCGTCCACCGGATGGCCCTTGGGGTGCAGATCGCAGGCCAGCCCCACCAGTTCGCGGACCGTCACGTCCTCCATCAGAGCGCCGCTCTGCAGCATCGCGCCGACCCGGCCGCGGACGATGGCCTGGCGCGGGGTGGTGCCGAAGACCTCCACCCTGCCCGAGTCGGGGTGGCGCAGGCCGAGCAGCAGATCGAGGCTGGAGGACTTGCCGGCGCCGTTGGGGCCCAGCAGGGCGACGGTCTCCCCCGGGTACAGGGTGAGATCGAGATCGGTCACGGCGCGCACGCTGCCGTAGGCCTTGTTCACCTTCTCGAAGCGGACCACGGGCGGGGCGCCCGTGGTGGCGGCCCCGGTGCCGGGGGCGGAAACAGCGGTCGTTGTGGTCATGACCATAAGACTGGCCGAGGGCGGGGGGTGCCCGGCAGTGTCAGCGGTCGTGACCTGGGGATGACAGATGTCATGGGTCGGGGCGTGACGCGGCCCAGGAAGGCACAGGGCCCGGCAGACAGAGCCCGGCCCCCGCCCGGTGCCGGGCGGTGGCCGCGTCGTCCGACCGCGCGTGACGGGCCGGTCAGTTGTCCTTGCCGACGACGCCGATGCGCTCGCTGGGCGTCTTGCCGAGCAGCGCCTGGCGCAGCGCCGACTCCACGTCCTCCGGGGTGACGGGCTTCTTGGAGCCGTCGCCCCGCTCGAGCAGAACGCCGTCGAAGGTGCTGCCGTAGAGCTGCTTGAGCACGGCCAGGTCGTAGTGCTCCACCAGTTTGCCGTCGACCACCCGCATGGAGAGGATCTTCGGCAGCGACTTGTCCGGGCCGAACGGGATCGAGTGCTGGGCGTCCGTCTGGACCGTGACCAGCCCCGACATCGCGGGCTCGCCGAAGGTCTTCAGCTTCCGGTCCACCTCGGCCTTGCTGACCGTGGGGCGCTTGATGGTGACCGGCAGGGTGATGGCCTTGTTCTGGCCGGTCTCGGCGCGCAGCTGGAACCCGTCCGAGACGGCCTTGACCGCCTTGTCCACGTCCAGCCCCTTGCCCTCCTTGCCGTACACCGGGACGGCCTTGCCGGAGGTGAAGCTGATGCCGCCCTCGCGGGCCGTGCCGGAGTCGCCCGCGAGCCGCTCCAGGGCGTCCCGCAGCTTCTCCTCGTCGACGGTGACCGCCGGTTCGGCCTCATGGGTGCCGCCGAAGAGCGAGCCGATCACGGTGACGGGGTTGTAGTCCCGGCCCGCGACATCCCGGACCGTGGCCTCGGTGTCGAGCGCCAGGCCCGCGACGGAGGGCTTGATCTCCTTCTCCTGGCCGTCGACCGACACCGTCAGCGGGGCGGTGGTGCGCTTGCCCAGCGCGGTGTCCAGCTTGTCGACGGCGACCTCCTTGGAGGTGCCGCCGATGTCGACGCCGAGGACGGTGGTGCCGTTCGGCACATCGGCGTGGTTCATCACCAGACCGGCCGCGTAGGCCCCGCCCGCGATCACGAACAGCAGGCCCCCGATCATGACGACCTTGGACCGGCCCTTCTTCTTCTTGGACTTACCGGCCTTCGGGGCGGACGCCGCCGGGGCGCTGTCGCCGCCGGGCGCCGGGGCACCCGGGCCGCCCGGAACGGGCGGGGACGGCGGCTTGGCCCGGCCCTCGGCCGAGGGCACCACGGGCACCCCGCTGACCAGCGTGTCGCTGGAGATCTGCTCCGGCGGCACGCCGCCGGTCGGCGTGGGCTCGGGGTCGCGGAACAGCGAGGGGGCCGGATCGGCTCCTGGGCGGTCCGCGGGGCCCGCACCGGGGCCGGTCAGCGGTCCCACGCCGGTGGTGGCGCCGAGGCTGCCGGACAGCGGCGAGCCGCCCGGCGGGGTCGGCGGCTGACCGGCCGGGCCTCCCCCGGCCAGCGGGCCCACTCCGCCCGGGGGCGTCGGGTCACCGCCGTACGAGCCGCCCGCGGGGCCCGGTCCGGGCGCGGCCAGCAGATCGCTGTCGTGCGGGCCCGCACCGGGGCCGGACGGCGGCAGATACATGTCGCCGGTGACCGGGCCGGTGGTGGGCCCGGTCGGCTCGGGGTGGCCGGACGGCGCCTGGGCGTCGGTGAAGTACGGCAGATCGGCGACGGGGCCGCCGCCCTGCTGCGGCACCGGGAACCCCTGAGTGGTGTCCGGCGCCGGGAATCCCTGCGTCGTCTCCGGCGAGGGGAATCCCTGCGTGGTGTCGGGCGCGGGGAATCCCTGGGTGGTGTCCGGGGCCGGGAACCCTTGTGTGGTGTCCGGGGCCGGGGGCACCGACGGCTTGGGGGTGCTTCCGGTGGCCGACGAGCCGCTTCTGGACCTACGGGGCGCGAACCAGTCACTGGTCCGCTCGCCGTCGCCCTTGCCGCTCTTCCTCTCCCGGCCCTCGGTGGGCTCGTTCGCCCCGCCGGGCTCGGCCGGCACACCGCGCTCGGGCGTCGGCGTGAAGTCGACCCGGGGCAGGGCGCTGGTGCGCTCGGCGGCGTCGTCGTCCCCGCCGGAGCGCGGCGCGGGTACGCCGTCCTCCGCGACGGGTGTGCGCATGACCACCGGCGGAATGGGCCGCGACCCCGGAATGTTGATCTTGATCCGGGTCGTCAGCGTGGTCTCGGTCTTCGGCTCCTCCGGCTTGGCCGCGGCACGCGCCTGCCCATCCTCGGCGGCACCCTGCGGCGCCTCCTGCGTGGGGTTCGGCGAGGGGTACTGGCGGGATCCGTACGGCGGGGTGCCCGACGGGTAGGCGGCACCGCCGCTTCCCTCCCGGGGCCCGGAGGACGAACTGTCAGATTCACGGCTCAAAGCAGGTTCTCCCAGTTAGCTCCGCCGCCCGTCAGACCTCGCGCGGGCGGCTCGGCGGCGGCACCACCATACTGGGCGGTGCGGACGCGCACTTGACGGCCGCCGGATCACCGCATCCGGTACGCCCGAGGCGCACCCTTCGCCGTGTGTCCGAAGGGCCTCCGAGTGCCGAGGACGTCGTGCCAAAAACGTCACGTCACTTACCAAGTCGGACCGGCGGGCCAGGAGGTTGCGGCACCAATGGCAGCGTGGCACACATCACACCGATGAACATCCCGCCGAGGAGGAAAGCGTACGACCCCAACCCGGCGCCGAAAAGGAAATCCCCTTCCGGACGGGAGGAAGTGAGCAGCAACACGGCCACCGTCCAGGCCCCCGCGGGCACTCCGCCGCCCATCCGGGCGCCCATGGCCTTGACCCCGCCGTAGCACAGGCCCGCGACCGCGAGCAGCGCGAGCAGCAACCCGCCGGGGAACCACGCCGCTTGGACCAGCGCGCCCGCGGCGCCGACCAGCGCCCCGACCACGGCGAGCAGGGCGTATCCGCCCAGGCGCGGGGCCGTCATGCCGTCACCCCCGCGAACAGGTCGTCCTCGCGGTCCGCCCCGGCCTCACCCTTGACGAGCCGGTAGTGCTCGTGCAGGAACATCGGCTGGACCAGGTCGTTGGAGAGCGCGAAGAAGGGTCCGTCCACCGCGATCTGGCTGGCGTGGGCGCGCATCGCCGCGGCCTTCGCCCCGGTATGGGGGACGCCGTCGATGAACGCGGTGACGTCCGCGTCGTCCACGACCCCGGGGATGTCGTCCACCGTGGCGACGCCGGGGAAGAGGGAGTCACGGCCCTCGGCTCGCAGCCGGGCGAAGCCCTCCTCGACGGCCGAGCGCGGTACGCAGTTCCAGTAGACCTTCGCGATGTCGTGCGGCTCGCCGAGGTCGGGGCGGAAGCCGGGATCGGCGGCCAGCTCCACGGCGCGCATCGCCACGCGGTGCGCCTGGATGTGATCGGGGTGGCCGTAGCCCCCATTGGTGTCGTACGCCACAAGGACCTGTGGCCGGATCTCGCGGACCACGGCCACCAGATGCCCGGCGGCCTCGTCCAGATCGGCCCGCCAGAAGCAGTCCGGCCGGTCGTTCTGGGGGGCGCCCATCATTCCGGAGTCGCGATAGCGGCCGGGCCCGCCCAGAAAGCGGTGATCCCCGACCCCCAAGGCGTCCATGGCCGCGGCGAGCTCGCCGATCCGGTGCGGGCCGAGCGCGTCGTCGCGGTCGGCGGCGAGATGCGCGAGGGCAGGCGGGATGACCTCGCCCTCCTCACCGAGGGTGCAGGTCACCAGGGTGACGTGTGCGCCCTCGGCGGCATATTTCGCCATGGTCGCGCCGTTGTTGATCGACTCGTCGTCCGGATGTGCGTGCACGAGCAGCAGACGACGGGCGGGAAGAACGGTCATGGGCACAGCCTACGATTCGCACACACGTGCCCATGGGTCGCACGCCCCGGCCCCGCTCGGGGTCAGATCTTCACGCCGCCGATCATGTCCGCCACGTTGGTGGTGAGGTCGTCGATCGTCGGAGCGACCGAAGAACTGGCCAGGTAGAAGCCGAGGAGGACACAGACGACCGCATGAACCGCCTTCAGTCCCGCCTTGTTCACGAGCATGAAGACGATGATCAGCAGTAGCACTGACATCGAGATCGAGAGCGCCACAGCGGCTCACCTCCAGGTACACGCACTCGGACGGACAACATATTGATGCCACAGAGGGGCTACCCACTATGCGCAATCGATCATAACTATGGCGCTGCGCACACGACTCGGTGCACGGGAGCATGACAGGGGCGCATGCCTGATCGCACGAACTTCCCGGCCCCGGGGGCTACTTCTCGTTGGTTATGCGCCATCTCGCCAACGCCCGGGGCCGCTTGGCACCGGCGCGGTCCCGACCGAACCGTGCCAGGGGCAACGCCCGCCCGGCCTACCGGTCCGTACCCTCCCTCGCGATGATCCTGACCCGTACGCTCCCCCCATGACCGGACAGCTCTCGTTCCCTCGGCAGCACGCGCGCACCCAACGTTTCACCCTCGGGACACCGCGGGCCCTGGCCGTGGCCCCCGACGATTCACGCGTCGCCTTCCTGCGCTCCCGCTCGGGCACCGACCGGACCGGCCTGCTGTGGGTGTACGACCTCGCCGGGCGGCGCGAGTACCCCGCCGCCGACCCGGCCGAGCTGCTCGGCGGCGCCGACGAGCGGCTGTCCCCCGAGGAGCGGGCGCGGCGCGAGCGCAGCCGCGAGGGGTCGGCCGGGGTGGTCGGCTACGCGGTGGACGCCGCGGTCGAGCGGGCCGCCTTCGCCCTCTCCGGGCGGCTGTTCACCACGGAGCTGCCCACCGGCACCACCCGCGAGCTGCGCGTCCCCGGCCCGGTCGTGGACCCGCGCCCCTCGCCCGACGGCCGCCACATCGCCTACGCGGCGGGCGGGGCGCTGCGGGTCACCGGCGCGGACGGCGAGGGGGACCGGGCGCTCGCCGAGCCGGAGGGGGACTCCGTCACCTACGGCCTCGCGGAGTTCATCGCGGCCGAGGAGATGGACCGCTCACGCGGCTTCTGGTGGTCGCCGCGGAGCGACGCCCTGCTGGCCGCCAGGGCCGACGAGTCCCCCGTACGGCGCTGGTGGATCGCCGACCCCGCCCACCCCGGCCGGGAGCCCGCGGAGGTCGCCTATCCCGCCGCGGGCACCGCCAACGCGGAGGTGCGGCTGGTTCTGCTCGGTCTGGACGGCTCCCGTACGGAGATCGAGTGGGACCGGGAGCGCTATCCGTACCTCGCGCGGGTGCATTGGTCGGCCTACGGTCCGCCGCTGCTTCTGGTCCAGGCCAGGGACCAGCGCAGCCAGCTCTACCTGGCCGTGGACACCGACAGCGGCCGGACCAGCACGGTCCATGTGGACGAGGACGCGGTTTGGCTGGATCTTTTCCCCGGAGTGCCGGCCTGGACCGAAGATGGACGACTCGTCCGCATCGCGGACGAAGGGGGCGCCCGGGTCCTGATGGTCGGCGACCGCAAGCTGACCTCCAGCGCCCTCCAGGTGCGCGCGGTCCTCGACATCGGCACGGACGACGTGCTGTTCTCCGCCTCCCCCGGCGCCGGTGCGCCGCTGCCCGAGCAGCCGGGCGAGATCGCCGTCCACCGCGCCTGGTTCCGGGGCAGCGGCGACCAGGGCGGCTGGGAGCCGGTCGGCAAGCGGCCCTTCCCCGCGGTCCACTCCGCCGTGCGCGGCGGTGAGGTGATCGCGCTGTCGTACACGGGTCTCGAGCGGCCCGGGGTGAGCGTGGAGCTCCTCCGGCCCGCCGACCACGGCGCGGCCGAGCGCCTCGCCGAGCTCGACGCGTACCCGGAACGGCCTGTCATCACCGCCCGCCCCGAACTCGTCTTCGCGGGCAAACGGGACATCCCGTGCGCCGTGCTGCTGCCGAGCGGCTATCAGGAGGGCGACGGACCGCTGCCGGTCCTGATGGACCCCTACGGCGGCCCGCACGGCCAGCGGGTGGTCGCCTCGCACAACGCCCATCTCACCTCGCAGTGGTTCGCCGACCAGGGCTTCGCGGTGATCGTCGCCGACGGCCGCGGCACCCCCGGCCGCTCCCCCGCGTGGGAGAAGGCGGTGCGCGACGACCTGGCCGCGGTCACGCTGGAGGACCAGGTCGAGGCGGTGACGGCGCTCGCCGGGCGCTATCCGCTGGACCTCGGCCGGGTGGCCATCCGCGGCTGGTCCTACGGCGGCTATCTGGCCGCGCTGGCGGTGCTGCGCCGCCCCGATGTCTTCCACGCGGGCGTGGTGGGCGCCCCGGTAACGGATTGGCGGCTGTACGACACCCACTACACCGAGCGGTATCTGGGCCTGCCGGACGAACAGCCCGAGGTCTACGCCGCCAACGCGCTGATGACCGACGAGGGGCTGTCCGGCGCGGCCGACACCGCACGGCCGATGATGATCATTCACGGTCTGGCGGACGACAATGTGGTGGCCGCGCACACCCTGCGGCTCTCCTCGGCGCTGCTGGCCGCGGGCCGTCCGCATGAGGTGCTGCCGCTGTCCGGGGTGACCCATATGACCCCGCAGGAGCAGGTCGCGGAGAATCTGCTCCTGCTCCAGGTGGACTTCCTCAAGCGGTCCCTGGGGCTGGAGTAGGCGCTAGGCGCTCCGCGGGAAGAGCCGCAAGCTGCCGTCCTTGGCCTGCGGCTGCGTCGTGGCTGGTCGCGCCCACGCGGCGGAGCCGCACATCGACACAGCCCCGCGCCCCTTCGGGGCGCACCCGAACCGCACCGGGCCGGGCCTGGACCCCGGGGCCTCGCTGATCCGCCGTCACCAGCCCGGTGGCGGGGCCGGGGGCGCGGACGGCGGCGGGGGTGCGGCGGGCGGGGTGCCGGGCGGCGGGGGCACCAGCGGCGGAGTGGCGGGCGGCGGCGGGGCGTAACCGCCGCTGCCGTAGCCGCTGTTGCCATAGCCGCCGCCATAACCGCTGTTGCCATAACCGCCGCCGTAGCCCCCGGCCCCGGAGCCGTCCCCGTAGCCCCCGGGCCCCTGGGCGTCATAGCCCCCGTCATAGCTCCCGTCGTAGCCGCCACCGCCGCCGTACGCCGGAGCGCCCCCGAGGCCCCCGGCGCCCTCCTCCACGCCCCGCCGCGCCAGCACGATCAGGGCGATCAGCCCCGCGATGGCCTCGAAGAAGCCGGTGAGCACGCTGAGCACGCCCACCGTCGGCAGATCGCTGAGGTTGTCCACATAGTCCAGCTTGATGTAGAGCGATGCCTCGCTGATCCCCGTGGCCGTGACCAGCGCCGCCGCCACCATCCCCAGCGGGCGCGCCAGCGGGGCGCGCGCGAGCGCGGCGGCCGCCCCGGCCAGGCACAGCGCCACCGCCGCCCACGCGACCCAGGCACCGGGCGCCGAGAGCAGGGTGGGCAGCGTGTGCTTGCCGGTGAGCAGGTACTTGTAGATCTCCCAGCCGCGCTCCTGGGCCCAGTAGATCTGCCAGGCGGCCATGACGACCCCGATGGCCCCCAGGAACAGCGCGCCGACGACCGCCGCCCCGGGCGCGGGGCGGCCCGGCGGCCGGTCGGCGGGCGAGACCGGCTGACCGGGCTCGGCGGCGAGGTCGGCGGGGCGGCGGGCGGCGGCCACGACGGCCAGCAGCAGCCCCGCGAGCACCACCTGCGCCCAGGCGCTGGCATTCGCCCGGGTCTTCAGGTCGCCGGGGATGCCCTGGAGCCAGTCGGAGTTCAGGTTCCACAGGCTGGGCAGGCGCACCGCGACGGTCACCACCGCGACCGCGCCGAGCGCGCCCGCGGCGGCCGGTGAGCGCAGGGCGGTGATCCCGACGACCGCGTAGACCAGCAGCAGCGCGAGGTCGAGCAGGGAGGAGCCGAAGATTCCGCCGGTGGCCCGGAACGGCAGCCCCGCCCAGGTCCACCACAGATGGTTCGCCTCATCGGCCTTGTCCAGGTCGTGGATGATCCATCCCAGCGAGATCAGCCCGAGAACCGCGCAGACGAGCGCCCCGAAGACGCGCGCTCCGCTGTTGAGTATCCGTCCCTGCCCCATAGCCGTAGGTCTCCCCCGCCTCGCACCCCGGGCAACCGTCGCGGGCCGAAGAAAAATACGGATCGTGGAAGAAAAATGCGGATCGTGACCGTCCGGAGACCGCCGGGAGACACGACCGGCCGAACCCCCCGAAGTGGTGCGACCGGCCGGGGCGGCATCACGCGCCCCGGCCGGTCTACGGCACCCGCACGGCCGTACGCAGTTCAGCCTGACGCGTCCGTATATCGGTGTTGCGACAGATGAGTTGCCTGTGTGTTAACGCGTTTCCTGCCCATAGTCCACGTTTTGTCCCCCATGGGGAATCTCTGTCAAGCACGCCCGGACCTCGATCTGCCAAATCTTCGCTCAAGGTTCGAATGAGCGGCACATCCACCCTCCCCGGACCCTTGACTGTGCCGTTCCCCGATTGCGAAAGTCCGCTCAACCCGACACGCATGCACCACCCTGGCGAGCGGGCGGCGACATGACGCGCATAGACAACGCGAGTTGACGGTGTGACACCAGTGCGGGGGGACGCTACGCGATGACGAGTCCATCCCAGACCGGCGTGGTCGAGAAGACCGCACCGGGCGGCACGGAGGGCGAGGCGCCGGCCGGTCTGGCGCCCCGCCAGCTGATGTGGCGGCGCTTCAGACGCGACCGCACCGGTGTGGTCTCCGCGTGCGTGGTGGTCTTCTTCTTCGCCGTCGCCGTGCTGGCGCCGGTGATCGCCTGGCTGTACGGCAAGGATCCGTACACCACCTACGGCCTGGACCGGCCCGAGCTGCTGGACCCCCTCACCGGCTATCCGATGAAGCCCAACGGCGGCATCGACGGCGAGTTCTGGTTCGGCATCGAGCCCAAGCTGGGCCGCGATGTGCTGACCCAGCTCGTCTACGGCATCCGCACCTCGCTGCTGATCGGGCTGGCCGCGACGGTGCTGTCCACGCTCACCGGCATCGTGATCGGCGTGGTGGCGGGCTATACGGGCGGCCGCACCGACTACTTCCTCGGCCGCCTCATCGATCTGCTGCTGTCCTTTCCGCAGCAGCTGTTCTTCGTCGCCTTCATGCCGGTGGTCACCGCGCTGTTCGTCAGCCCGCAGAAGGAGACGCCCACCTATTTCCGGGTGACGGCCCTGGTGATGGTGTTGTGGCTGCTGGGCTGGATGCAGCTGGCCCGGCTGCTGCGCGGCCAGGTGCTGTCCCTGAGGGAGCGTGAGTTCGTCGAGGCGGCCAGGGTGACCGGCGCCTCGCCGTGGCGGATCGTCCGCAAGGAGCTGCTGCCCAACCTGGTCACGCCCATCCTGGTGCAGTCCACGCTGATGCTGCCGAACTTCGTGACGACGGAGGCGGCGCTGTCCTTCCTCGGTGTCGGCGTGGTGGAGCCGACCCCCGACTGGGGCCGGATGTTCGCCAAGGGCGCGAACTTCTACGAGGGCGACATCACCTACATGTTCTTCCCCGGCATCGCCATGGTGGTCTTCGTGGTCGCCTTCAACCTGCTCGGGGACTCGGTCCGGGACGCGATGGATCCCAAGACCACGCGGTGACCGGGGGGCCGGCGGGCCCAAGGCAGTGAACGGCAAGTCTTCCGTCCGATGAGGCAGGTGCAGTGGCAACGTGAACATCGAAGAACGGTCGAAGAAAAGTCGCAGAGCCCGTACCTACGCCGTCGCCCTGGCCGCGGGGGCCCTGGCGCTCGCGGGGTGCAGCAGCGGAGGCGGCAGCTCGAACCCCAAGGATTCGAACGAGCCCAAGATGGAGTCCCAGGACGTCGCCCTCGGCACCGCCGCCGACTCCACCGGACCGGCCAAGGACCTGCCGGGCGCCAAGAAGGGCGGCACCGTCACGGTGCTCCAGCGGGACGCCTTCGAGCATCTGGACCCGGGGCAGATCTACGTCAGCGATGAGCTGATCATGCAGACGCTCTTCAACCGGACGCTGACGAACTACCAGTTCGACGACAAGACGGGCAAGGCCAAGCTGGTCGGCGACCTCGCCACCGACACCGGCAAGTCCTCCGACGGCGGCCGCACCTGGACGTACACCCTCAAGGACGGGCTGAAGTTCGAGGACGGCTCGCCCATCACCTCCAAGGACGTCCGCCAGGCCGTGGAGCGGCTCTACGCGCCGTATCAGACCAACGGGCCGACCTATCTCCAGCAGTGGCTCTCCGGGGAGGGCCAGAAGTACCGCAAGGCGCTTCCGGACGGCCCCTACAAGGGCAAGCACCTGCCCAAGTCGGTGCTGGACACCCCGGACGACAAGACCGTCGTCTTCCACTTCGACCAGCCGCGCGCCGAGGTGCCGTTCGCGGTCGCCATGCCCAACATCGGCGCGGTGCCTCCGGGCAAGGACACCAAGGAGAAGTACGACAAGGCCCCGATGGCCTCCGGTCCGTACAAGATCCAGAACTTCAAGCCGGGCAAGGGCATCCAGTTCGTCAAGAACGACCAGTGGGACCCCAAGACCGACTCGATACGCCATCAGTACGTCGAGAAGTTCGACGTCTCCTTCGGCCACCAGTGGGTGGACTCCACCCGCCGGCTCCAGGCGAACAAGGGCGCCGACCGGAACGGGATGACGTGGACCAACGCGGTCGACCCGTCGCAGATCTCCACGGTCCTCAAGGACAAGGAGGCGATGTCCCGGTCGCTGACCGAAACGCAGCCCTATGTGGATGTCGTCTCGATCAACACCGATCGGGTCAAGGACAAGAAGGTGCGCGAGGCGATCGCCTGGGCCTTCCCCAGCGGTCAGTACCTCCAGCAGTTCGGCGGTCCGAAGGCCGGTGAGATCGGCGGCGGGCTGGTCGGCCCCACGCTCAAGGGCTACGACCCCAAGTTCGACCCGTTCCAGAAGAAGAAGTACCCCGGCGGCAACGCCAAGAAGGCCAAGGAGCTGCTGAAGGAGGCGGGCAAGGAGAACTACGAGCTCGTCTACGCCTACGGCAACGGCGACACCCACCAGGACGCCTCGGTGGTCGTCGAGCAGGCGCTGGAGCGGGCCGGGTTCAAGGTGCAGAAGAAGGAGATCGACCAGTCGACCTATTACACCCAGATCGGAAAGGTCAAGAACAAGTTCGACCTGTACCGGTCCTCGTGGGGTGCCGACTGGCCGTCCGCCTCGACCGTGGTGCCGCCGGTGTACGGCGGCGAGAACGTCTACGACGACTCCGCGAACTACTCGCACCTCAACGTCCCGTCGGTCAACGACGAGATCGGCAAGGTCACGAAGGTCAGCGACCTCAGCCGGGCCACCTCGGAGTGGATCAAGCTCAGCGAGAAGATCCTCACCGATGACATCCCCGCCGTCCCGACCTTCTACAACCGGCTGTTCACCCTCTGGGGCTCAGGGCTGGGCGGAGTGAAGTTCAACTCGGTCTACGGCGCCGTGGACCCGACGGCCGTCTTCATCAAGTAGCCGTCTTCCCCACGTAGCCGCGGCCGCACCCAGGCAGCGCGGCACCCGGCCGCGGGGGGGCCGGCGGGCGGGGGCCGGGGCCCCCCCCCACCCGAGAAGAACCCCCCCCGGGGTTTGAGAAGCCCCCCCCCGGCCCCCCGCCCCCCGCGCGCGCGGGCGCGGGCGGCCGCGCCCGGGACCCGCCCCTAGCGGAAGATCACCGACGTCATGTTGAGATTCCTCGCCCGCCGGTCCCTCGGCGCGATCGTGATCCTGATCCTGATCAGCGCGATCACGTTCTTCCTCTTCTTCGCCCTGCCCGCCGAACCGGCCCGGCTCGCCTGCGGCAAGAACTGCGATCCCACCTCGCTCGCCATGATCAACAAGAATCTGGGCCTGGACCAGCCGGTGCCGGTCCAGTACTGGAAGTTCATGGTGGGGATCGTCGCCGGACGGGACTTCGCCGTGGGGCACTGCGACGCACCCTGCTTCGGCTACTCCTTCGTCAGCCAGGAGCCGGTCTGGAGCACCATCGTCGACCGCTTCCCGACCACCCTCTCGCTCGCCATCGGCGGCGCCGCCGTGTTCCTGGTCTGCGGGATCGGCATCGGCATGATCGCGGCCTGGCGGCGCGGCACCTGGATCGACAAGTTCTTCAGCTCGCTGTCGCTGCTCGGCGCCTCGATGCAGATCTACTTCGTCGGGGTGCTCGCCCTGGCCTGGTTCGTCAGCGGGCTGGGGATCATGGACCAGCCCGCCTACTACCCCTTCACCGAGAATCCGGCCAAGTGGTTCAGCGGGATGCTGCTGCCCTGGGTGGTGCTCTCGCTGATCTTCATGGCCAACTACAGCCGGATGACCCGCTCCCAGATGGTCGAGCAGTTGCAGGAGGACCATGTCCGCACGGCGAGGGCCAAGGGGCTCTCCAGCCGTACGGTCTTCTTCCGCTACGCCTGGCGCGGCGCCATCGCCCCCATCATCACCATCTTCGGCATCGACCTCGGATCGCTCCTCGGCGGGGCCATGGTCACCGAGTACACCTTCACCCTGCACGGCATCGGACGGCTGGCGGTGGAATCCGTCCAGCTCACCGATCTGCCGATGCTGATGGGCGTGATGCTGGTCAGCTCCGCGGCCATCGTGGTGTTCAACATCCTGGTCGACGCCGCCTACGCCTTCATCGACCCGCGCGTGCGCCTCGCCTGACAGACCCGGAGCTGCCGAGATGACCACACTCACCAAGCCCGACGACGGCGCGACGCCGCCACCGGCCCCCGGCGACGGCGCCTTCCTGTCCGTACGCGATCTGTACGTCCGGTTCGCCACCGAGGACGGGATCGTCAAGGCCGTCGACGGCCTCTCCTTCGACCTCGAACGCGGCCGGACGCTCGGCATCGTGGGCGAGTCCGGCTCCGGGAAGTCCGTCACCAACCTCACCGTGCTGGGCCTGCACGACCCGCGCACCACCACCGTCAGCGGCGAGATCCTGCTGGACGGGCAGGAGCTGACCGGCGCGCCCGAGCGCACCCTGGAGCGGCTGCGCGGCAACACCATGGCGATGATCTTCCAGGACCCGCTGACCGCCCTGTCGCCGTACTACACGGTGGGCCGCCAGATCGCCGAGCCGTACCGCAAGCACACCGGCGCCTCCAAGAGCGAGGCCCGCTCCCGGGCGATCCAGATGCTCCAGAAGGTCGGCATCCCCAACCCGCGGCTGCGGGTGGACGACTATCCGCACCAGTTCTCCGGCGGGATGCGGCAGCGCGCGATGATCGCGATGTCGCTGGTCTGCGACCCCGATCTGCTGATCGCCGACGAGCCGACCACCGCCCTCGACGTCACCGTCCAGGCCCAGATCCTCGACCTGCTGAAGGACCTCCAGCAGGAGTTCGGCTCCGCGATCATCCTCATCACCCATGACCTGGGCGTGGTGGCCAACACCGCCGACGACCTGCTGGTGATGTACGCGGGCCGGGCCGTGGAGCGCGGTACGGTCCGCGAGGTGCTGCGGGCGCCCCAGCACCCGTACACCTGGGGGCTGCTGGGCTCCATGCCGCGGCTGACCTCCGCCGTGGACGAACCGCTGAGCCCCATCCCCGGCTCCCCGCCGAGCCTGCTCAGCCCCCCGCCGGGCTGCCCCTTCCACCCGCGGTGCCGCTACACCGACCAGGTGGAGGGCGACCGCTGCGCCACCGAGCGGCCGTCGCTGCCGGACGGCCGCGGCGCCGCCTGCCATCTGAGCGCCGAGCGGAAACAGACCCTCTTCACCGAGCAGATCAAGCCCCGGCTGGGCTAGGGACCAGGGCTTAGGAGCGCTGACGCATGAGCATCGAGTCGGGCACACCCGAACCCCTCCTGGTCACCGAGCGGCTGACCAAACACTTCCCGATCATGGGCGGCTTTCCGTTCAAACGGAGGGTCGGGGCCGTGCAGGCGGTGGACGGGGTCGATCTGACCGTGCACGCCGGGGAGAGCTTCGGGCTGGTCGGTGAGTCCGGCTGCGGCAAGTCCACCACGGGCCGGCTGCTGACCCGGCTGCTGGAACCCACCAGCGGCACCATCACCTACCGGGGCCGGGACATCACCCACGCGGGCCGCAAGGAGCTCGCCCCGATCCGCTCCGAGATCCAGATGATCTTCCAGGATCCGTACTCCTCGCTGAACCCCCGGCAGACCGTCGGCACCATCATCTCCGGCCCCATGGAGATCAACGGCATCGATCCGCCGGGCGGCCGCGAGGCCCGGGTGCGCGAACTGCTGGAGATCGTGGGCCTCAACCCCGAGCACTACAACCGCTTCCCGCACGAGTTCTCCGGCGGCCAGCGCCAGCGCATCGGGGTGGCCCGCGCGCTCGCCCTGGAGCCCAAGCTGATCGTCGCCGACGAGCCGGTCTCGGCGCTGGACGTCTCCATCCAGGCGCAGGTCGTCAATCTGCTCCAGAAGCTCCAGCGGGAGCTGGGCATCGCCTTCCTGTTCATCGCCCATGACCTCGCCGTCGTACGCCACTTCTCGCAGCGCGTCGCCGTGATGTACCTGGGCAAGGTGGTCGAGGTGGGCGACCGCGAGTCCATCTACCACCGCCCCCGCCACCCGTACACCCACGCACTGCTGTCCGCGGTGCCGGACGCGGCGGTGGTGATGGCCGAGGAGGCGGCGGACGGCCCGGACGCCGTGGGGACCACCCGCCGCGAGCGCATCCGGCTCGCCGGGGACGTCCCCTCCCCCATCAACCCGCCCTCCGGCTGCCGCTTCCGCACCCGCTGCTGGAAGGCCCAGGACAAATGCGCGCGGGAGGAGCCGCCGCTCATCCGCCTGGACGGCAACCGCGAGGGCCACCTGTCCGCCTGCCACTTCCCCGAGGACCCGACGCTCGAGGCCCGCGAGGAGGACGTGGTGCTGGACCCGGCGCTTATCGCGGCGGAGTCGGAGGCCCTGCCGCACAAGGAGCCGTAACGGACCGGCCGCCAAGGCCCCACAGGGCCTCAGAACCGCGAGAAGGAATGCACCCGCCCGACGGCGGTGAACCCACGGCGGCCGTACCAGCGCAGCGGCCAGTCGTCCTGGTCGGCGACGAGGAACCGCAGCGCGCACCCCGCCGCGGCCGCGCGGCGCAGCGCGTCGGCCAGGACGGCGTCGGCGTAGCCGCGGCGCAGATACGGCTCGGCGGTCGCCACCTCCTCGATCTGGGCGACCCCGGCGGCGGGCTCCAGATACAGATCGGCCCAGGAGGCGATCTCGCCGCTGTTGTCATGGGCGGCGAGGAAGAGCACCTCCTCGGCCCCGGCCCGCCGGGCGGTGCGCCGGTCCACGAGGTCGTGCACGGTCTTCTCGTCCGCGTCCGGCATCCACCGCCACTGCTGCGCCGTCACCGCCCGCCGCAGCGGCCCGTGCGGATCCGGCCCCAGCTCCCGCTCCACCACATCGACCGCCCCGGCCTCCGGCACCGGCCCGGTGTGGACCATCAGCACCTCGGTGACATGGGTGTACCCGGCCCGTTCGAGCGCGGGCACAGAGATCAGGCCCAGGGCCTCGTCATGGACCGTGATCCGGCGGTGCGGCAGGAAGGCCATGACCTCATCGGCGAGCTCGGGCAGCCCCTCGGGATCGGCGGGCCCGGTGATATGGAGCTGATTGTGCTCATGGGAGCGTTCGTACTCCCGATGCAGCACCAGAAAACCGCCCGGCACCTCCCGCACTTCACCGGCCTGTCGGCGGGCGAAGGAGATCCGGAAGTCGATGATGCGCTGAAGGTCGGTCTGCGGGTCGGTCTGCGACACGTCGCGATCATAAGCGAACTCGCACAATGACACGGCTTTCGATAACAGGTAAACACGGATAACGCGGTTAACCCACCGGGTAAAAGGAATTAAGCGATCCACTACCTTCTGATGGAAAATGTCAACTCTTGATAGTTCTGAGCCGGATATTTACTGTCTAGCGCATGCCGGAACAGTGATCCCACTGCGTCCGGCCCCCAACGAGAGGGAGGTGTTCGCCATGCGCAAGCTGATCCTCACCGGAGCGCTCTTCGCCCGGCTCACTCGTAAGGACCGTCTCACGCTGCCCTACTCGTACTACTAAACCGGCGCGGGAGAGCAGGCGGGGGGGGGGGGGGCGGGGTGCGCGCGCGCCCCCCCGGCCGCCGCGCACCAACGGCGACCCATAACACCCCCCCCCACCCACCACACCC
>NZ_JBHYVB010000019.1:47214-57083 GCF_042750115.1 Streptomyces sp. NPDC059455 | reverse complement strand
CCCCGCGCCGCGCCCCCGCCACCTAACCCCCACCCCCCCCCCCCCCCACAACCCTAAACACGCCGGGGGGGGGCGGGGGGGGGGGGGGGGGGGGGGCCCGGCCCCCCCCCCCCCCGCCGTCGGCCACGATCCGAGGGGACGTCCATGACCGCCGCTCCTTACCGCACCGACCTGCCGGGCCCCTCCGGGGACAAATACCTCGGCAATCTGCACGCCTTCTCCTCCGATCCGCTGGGCTTTCTGACCGACTGTTCGCGCCGGTACGGCGACGTGGTCCGGCTCGGCGAGAACAACGTGCTGCTGACCGACCCCGGCGACGTGGAGAAGATGCTGGTCGACCGGGACTCCTTGTTCTCCAAGGCCAGTGCGGACACCCGGCGCGGCTCGCGAAGGCAGGGCTTTCCGCACTCCACCATGAACAGCGACGGCGATCGGTGGAAGGCGAAACGGCACCGGCTGCAACCGGCGTTCGGGCGGTCGCTGTCCACCAGGGCGGCCGAAATCGTGGACGCCCAGGGCGAGAAGCTGCTGCGCACCTGGCGCCCCGGCCAGGCCCGTACGCTCCAGGACGACATCGCCGTGGTGACCCTGCGGCTGGTCACCCAGCTGATGTTCGGGGACGAGTTCAGCGATCGGGACACCGCCGAAGTGGCCCGGCTGGTGGCGCCCATCATGGACCTGTCGACCTCGCCCGTGCTGCTGCCCGAGTGGGTGCCGACCCCGCGCAAGCTGCGCATCCGCCGCTCGATGGCCCGCATCGACCGCACCCTGCACGCCCTGGCCGCCTCCCCCGCCGCGAACGACCCGGAGCGCGCCCCCGTGTTGCACGCCCTCGTCCACGGCGCCCCCGCCCCCTCACCCGAGGAACTCCGGGACGAGCTGGCCACCTTGATCATGGCGGGCTTCGAGACCACCAATGACGCGGTGGTCTGGACGAGCGTCCTGCTGGCCCGGCACCCCCGGATCGCCGAGCGGGTGCGGGCCGAGGCCGACGCCGCCTTCGCCACCACCCCCGCCGGGCTGTCCCGGATGGAGGCCCTGCCCTACACCCACGCCGTCGTCCGCGAGGCGCTGCGCCTCTACCCCCCGGTCTGGCTGACCAGCCGGGACGCGCGGCAGGACCTCGACTTCGGCGGCTATCTCATCCCCGCCGGGACCACCGTCACCGTCAGCCAGTGGGTGGCCCACCGCGATCCGCGCTTCTGGGAGGAGGCCGAGGCGTTCCGCCCCGAACGCTGGCTGGGCGGCGGCCCCTCCTCGGTGCCGCGCGGCTCGTACTTCCCGTTCGGGCTCGGCCCCCGCGTCTGTGTGGGAGCCGCCGTGGCCACCACCGAGACGGTCCACCTGGTGGCCGACATCTGGCGCCGCTTCCGGCTGGAGCTGACCACCCCGGACCACATCCACCCCCGCCCGGCCCTCGCCCTCCAGCCGGTCGGCGCCGAGGTGGTCCCGCGCCCCTGGTGACCCTCATACGGGTGAATGCCGCCTGCTCAGGCGCTCAGCTGCGGCAGTCGTCAGTATGATCGCCGGTATGAGCCTCGAACGTGTCACGATCACGATTCCGAGCGAGACCCTGAGCGCCGCCAAGGAAGCGGCGGACCGCGAGGGCATGAGCGTCTCGGCCTGGCTCTCGCGTGCGGCCGAGCGCGCGGCCAAGATCGAGGCAGGGCTGATCGCGGCGGAGGAGGTGCTGGCGGAGATCGGCCCGCCCACCCCGGAGGAACGGGCGTGGGTGGATGAATTCATGGACACGGTCACGAGGCCAGTAGCGGACGACGGCTCCGGTGCTGACGATCACGCGGCTTGACCGCGCACGTGCCGGGGGGAACAACGGATGACCGTACTGCGTCCTGTCGTCTATGACGCGGGGATGTTGATCGCCGCCGAGCGTTCCCAGACCAAGGCCTGGAGAGCTCACCGGGCCTATCTCACGGCGGGCGGTGTGCCCTTGGTGCCCGCGGCTGTGGTTGCCCAGGTGTGGCGGGACGGGGCGCGGCAGGCGCGCCTGGCGCACTTGCTCAAGGGGTGCGATGTGGCGGCCATGGACGAGACAGCGGCTCGGGAGATCGGGGAATTGCTGGCCCGGGCGGGAACGTCCGACCCGGTGGACGGTGCCGTCGCGGTGCTTGCCGCGCGGCAGGAGGCGATGATCGCCACCTCCGACCCCGACGACATTCGGCATTTGCTCGACCGGCTCGGCGGCCGGGGCAAGCTGGTAGCGGTGCAGCAGGTCTGACGGCCGGCTGCCGCGACCTCACGTACCCCACATCATGTTGGACAGGGCCACGAACAGCACGAAGGCGATCCCCACGCCCTGTACGGCCTTGCCCCAGCCGCGCATGGATTCGCCCCGCTTGACCGCCGAGCGCTGCGCGGAGAAGGCGAAGGCCAGCGCGATGAGGGCGAGGGGGCCGAGCACGATGGACAGCCAGTCGACTTGCACGGGGGTCATGGCGGAACTTCCTTACGTTCACCTCGGCTACGGGCGGCCCATCATCCGCGGGACCGCCCGGGACCCCTCCCGAGGAGCGATGTCTCCGCCTTCGCCGCGCGGCCGAACGGCTCGTTCCTAGGCGACCGTGAGCACGATCTTGCCTTGGATATGCCCTCGGGCGGCGCGTTCGTGCGCCGCTCGGGCATCCGCGAGCGCAAACGTGCTGTCCACCGCGACGCGGACCGTGCCCGCGTCGAGCAGGCGTCCCAGCTCGGCGAGTTGCGCGCCGTGCGAGCGGACCTGGGTGGACGTGACCGTGACGCCCAGCCTCGCGTTCTCCTCGTCGTCGAACTCGCCGAAGTACACCGGGTAGAGGGACCCGCCGCGCTTGAGGGTGCGCAGGAAGCGCCTGCTGTCGGGGCCCCCGACGGTGTCCAGGACGAGATCGACGTCATGGGCGGCCTCCTCGGGCCGCTCCTTGGTGTAGTCGATGAACTCGTCGGCGCCGAGCTCGCGCAGGAACGTCTCATGGGCGCCGGAGGCCACGGCGATGACGCGGGCCCCCTTCCACTTGGCCAGCTGGAGAGCGAGGTGCCCCACGCCACCGGCGGCGCCGTTGATGAGCACCGTGGTCCCGCCGCCGAGCGCCATCGGACGGTGCCGGGCCTCCTGGAACGGCGAGGGATGGTCGTGCCCGAGCTCGATCAAGAACTGCCACGCCGTCAACCCCGACATGGGCAGGCCGGCCGCGTGCACATGATCGATGGCAGCGGGCTTGCGGGCAAGGTCGGACGCCGGCGCGGTGACGTACTCGGCGTACGCGCCGCCCTGGAGAGCGGTGGGGAAGCGCAGCAGGCCGACCACCTCGTCCCCGGCCGCGAAGCCGGTGACGTCGGGGGCGACGGCCGCCACGACGCCCGAGACGTCGGTCCCCGGAATCAGGGGGAGCTCGAACGGGGGCTTGAGCTCGGGAGGTACGTCGGGCATTCCCTCGCGCGCGTACCAGTCGGGAGGGTTGATGCCGACCGCGTGCACGCGGACGAGCACCTCACCCGGCCCCGGCTGCGGAACCGGCACCTCCTCATAACGCAGCACCTCGGGACCGCCGAAGTCGTGCAGCCGGATCGCCCTCATCGTGTGTGTCGACATTATTTTCTCCCGCCCCTGCCAGGGGATACGCTGAACGGACCAGTGGTCCATATATCCGAACCACTGATCCGAATATATGGACCACTGATCCGGATAGTCAAGCCGGATAGTCAAGAGGGGCAGATGCGGGCCGACGCCAGGAAGAACCGTGACCACCTGCTCGCAGTCGCGGGCACCGTCCTCACCGAGCAGGGCGTCGACGCGTCGCTGCGCGACATCGCACGCAAGGCCGGTGTGGGGCTCGCGACGCTGCTCCGCCACTTCCCGACGCGCGAGGCGCTGCTCGAGGCCCTGCTCCACACGAGCTTCGACGAGGGGACGGCAAGGGCGGGCGAACTCGAGACGTCGAGCTCGCCCGAGGACGCGCTGGTGTCGTGGCTACGCGACTGCGTCGCCTGGACAACCGAGTACCGGGGCGTGACCGTGCTGATGGCAGCCGCCATCGAGGACACCGAATCCGCGCTCCACGCTTCGTGCGTCACCCTCCGCGCGGCCGGCACGCGGCTGCTCACCCGTGCCCAGGACGCGGGCGTAGCGCGGACGGACATCGATGGCACCGATCTGTTCGCGCTGATCGCGGCGCTCGCATGGCTCGGCGACCAACCCTCGCTGGCGCCACGTGCCGATCACCTCTTCGACGTTGTCGCGAGCGCGATCCTGACGAAATGACGTTCCCCAGGGCCGGTCTCGCCCTGGTCAGCGCAGGCAAGTCAGCGCAGGTCGCGGAAGAACGTCCGTACGTCGCCCACCAGCAGCTCCGGGACCTCCATCGCCGCGAAGTGACCGCCCGCCTCGAACTCCGACCAGTGGCTGATCGCATGCCATGGCTCGGCGAGGCGGCGGATCGCGGTGTCGCCCCGGAAGACCGCGACGCCGGTGGGGACCCCGGAGCGCTCGGGCGGTGCGCCCCAGGCCGAGGCGGCCTCCTTGTAGAGGCGGGCGGAGGGGCCCGCCGTGTTGGTGAACCAGTACAGGGAGACGTTCGTCAGGACCGCGTCGCGGTCGAGCGCCTCGGGCTTGTCGCCGTGGGCGGCGAACCAGTCCACGTTCCAGGCAAGTTGGCCGACGGGCGAGTCGGCGAGGCCGTAGGACAGGGTCTGGGGGCGGGTGCCCTGGATGGCGGCGTAGCCGGAGAGCTCGCGGTGCCAGCGTTCGAGACCGGCCAGCCGGGAGCGCTCGGCCGGGGTCAGCTCCCCTGACCCGGCCGGGGGGGGCGGGCCGGGGGGTGGGGGGGGCGGCCGCGCGGCGCCCGGGCTGGGGGGGGGGGGGCGGGCGGTGGGGGTTCCGCGCTGGCGCCCCGCGGGGGGCGCGCCCGCCCCCCCGCCCCCCGCGCCGCCCCCCGCCAGGTCCGCGGCTTGGCCTTGGGCACCTTGGCCTTGCGCACCGTCTCCCGAATGAGCGCGAGCTGCTCCCCCTCCGGCACCTCCGCCGGATCCCCCGGCCACTCGTTGTCCCTGCTCACAGATCAAGTCTTAGCAGACCGCACGGACAGGGACGCATGCGAAGGCCCGGACGCCGCAGGGGTGTCCGGGCCTTCGTCAGGATCCGTGAATCGAGCCGGGGCCTACAGACCCGCCGCCGCGCGGAGGGCGTCTACGCGGTCGGTGCGCTCCCAGGTGAAGTCGGAGTGCTCACGGCCGAAGTGGCCGTACGCCGCGGTCTGGGCGTAGATCGGGCGGAGCAGGTCGAGGTCGCGGATGATCGCGGCCGGGCGGAGGTCGAAGACCTCGGAGATGGCCTTCTCGATCTTCTCGGCGTCGACCGCCGCCGTGCCGAAGGTCTCGACGAAGAGACCGACCGGCTCGGCCTTGCCGATGGCGTACGCGACCTGCACCTCGCAGCGCTGGGCGAGGCCGGCGGCCACCACGTTCTTGGCGACCCAGCGCATGGCGTAGGCGGCGGAGCGGTCGACCTTGGAGGGGTCCTTGCCGGAGAAGGCGCCGCCGCCGTGGCGGGACATGCCGCCGTAGGTGTCGATGATGATCTTGCGGCCGGTGAGGCCGGCGTCGCCCATCGGGCCGCCGATCTCGAAGCGGCCGGTCGGGTTCACCAGCAGGCGGTAGCCCTCGGTGTCGAGCTTGATGCCGTCCTCGACCAGCTCGTTCAGCACGTGCTCGACCACGAACTCCCGAATGTCGGGTGCCAGCAGCGAGTCCAGGTCGATGTCGGAGGCGTGCTGCGAGGAGACGACGACGGTGTCCAGGCGGACCGCCTTGTGGCCGTCGTACTCGATGGTGACCTGGGTCTTGCCGTCCGGGCGCAGGTAGGGGATGGTCCCGTTCTTGCGGACGTCGGACAGTCGGCGGGAGAGCCGGTGCGCCAGGTTGATCGGCAGCGGCATCAGCTCGGGCGTCTCGTCGCAGGCGTACCCGAACATCAGGCCCTGGTCGCCCGCGCCCTGCTTGTCCAGCTCGTCCTCGTCACCCTCGACCCGGAGCTCGTAGGCGGAGTCCACGCCCTGGGCGATGTCCGGGGACTGTGAGCCGATCGACACCGAGACACCGCAGGAGGCGCCGTCGAAGCCCTTCTTCGACGAGTCGTAGCCGATGTCGAGGATCTTGTTCCGCACGAGCGCCGCGATCGGGGCGTACGCCTTGGTCGTCACCTCGCCGGCCACGTGCACCAGGCCGGTGGTGATCAAAGTCTCGACCGCGACCCGGGAGTGCGGGTCCTCCCGCAGAAGGGCGTCGAGAATGGTGTCGCTGATCTGGTCAGCGATCTTGTCGGGGTGACCCTCGGTCACAGATTCCGAGGTGAACAGGCGGCGGGACACATCGCTCCCTGGGGTTGCAGCGGCTGCTGGCTGATCATGGTCGGGACCGCGCGGGGGCTGCGCCCGATGCGGTTCCTGGGCCAGTTTATCCGGCACGTCCACCGGTCAAGCATCCCCGTCCCACAGAACGGGCAGGCCCGTGACCGGGAACATACCTTGCCTCAAGCCGAAATACAGCCCCACCCCGCCGTGGCGGGAATGTGTCATGAGCCCGATCGGCCGTGTCCTGGCCCCGTCGAGCCCGTCGGGATTGCCTGTCGGATCGCCTGTCGAGCCTGTCGGGATCGCCCGGCGGGCCCTGTCGGGATCGCCCGGCGGGCCCTGTCGGACGGGACCCGGCGAGCCCCGGGTCCGCGCTCAGCGCAGGCGGCCGGCCACCAGGTCCCAGACGGTGTCGGCGAGCGCGCCCTTGGGGCCGTACGGCACGGGCGTCTCGGTGCCGTCGGCGCCGAGCACCACGGCCTCGTTGGTCTCGGCGCCGAAGGTCTTGTGCTCCCCGACCTCGTTCACCACCAGCAGATCGCAGCCCTTGCGGGCCAGCTTCGCGCGGCCGTTCGCGAGCACATCGTCGGTTTCGGCGGCGAAGCCGACCACGATCTGGCCGGGGCGGGCGCGCTCCGCGGAGATCTCGGCGAGGATGTCCGGATTCCGTACCAGGGTGAGCGGCTCGGGCTCCTGGCCCTCGCGCTTCTTGATCTTCCCCTCGGCGTACCGCGCGGGGCGGAAATCGGCGACGGCGGCGGCCATGACCACGGCGTCGGCGTCCGCGGCGGCCTTGAGGACGGCCTCCCGCAGCTGTGCCGCGGTGCCCGTCCGCACCACGTCGGCGCCGGCCGGGTCGGGCAGCTCGCTGTTGGCCGAAACGAGCGTGACCCGCGCGCCCCGGGCGACGGCGGCACGGGCCAGGGCGTACCCCTGGCGGCCGGTGGAGCGGTTGCCGAGGAAGCGCACCGGGTCCAGCGGCTCGCGGGTGCCTCCGGCGCTGACCACGACATGGCGGCCGGCCAGATCGGCGGTGAGCGCCTCGGTGCCGCGGGCCAGCACCCGGCGGCAGACCTCGAAGATCTCCCCGGGGTCCGGCAGGCGTCCCTTGCCGGTGTCCACACCGGTGAGCCGCCCCACGGCGGGTTCGATGACGATGGCGCCGCGGCGGCGCAGCGTCGCCACGTTCTCCTGGGTGGCGGGGTGCTCCCACATCTCGGTGTGCATCGCGGGCGCGAAGACGACCGGACAGCGCGCGGTGAGCAGCGTATTGGTGAGCAGGTCGTCCGCCAGGCCATGGGCGGCCTTGGCGAGCAGATCGGCGGTGGCGGGGGCGATCACGACCAGATCGGCGGACTGGCCGATGCGGACGTGGGGCACCTCGTGGACGGACTCCCAGACCTCGGTCGTCGCCGGATGCCCGGACAGCGCCGACCAGGTCGCCTCGCCGACGAAGTGCAGCGCCGAGGCGGTCGGCACGACGCGTACGTCATGGCCGGACTCGGTGAGGCGGCGCAGCAGCTCGCACGCCTTGTAGGCGGCGACCCCGCCACTGACGCCCAGGACCACCTCGGGCTTGTCCATCGCTCGGCTCTCCCCACCAGGTACGTCGTATGCCGCGTCGGGCGTTACGTCCAGTCACGGTACGCCGGGCCGGCTCACGTACCCATGACACACCACGGGCCCGGCATCACTGCCGGGCCGGTGGCTCAAGCGATTCGAAACCTACTGAGCGGGGCCCTCGATGGCCTCGGAGGTCAGCAGGCCCGCGTTGATCTCACGGAGCGCGATCGAGAGGGGCTTCTCGTGGACGTGGGTGTCCACGAGGGGGCCGACGTACTCGAGCAGGCCCTCACCGAGCTGGGAGTAGTACGCGTTGATCTGACGCGCGCGCTTGGCCGCGTAGATCACCAGGCTGTACTTGGAGTCGGTGGCCTCGAGCAGCTCATCAATCGGAGGGTTGATGATCCCCTCGGGTGCGGTCATGGGAGAGGACACTCTCTAGCCTTCCTTATTTCGCCTGATGGCAAGAGTGAATCGAAGATCAAGCCACTCGCATCAAGGCTAGCAGCTCATTGGCCACGTCCTCGACGGAGGTATTGACCAAGGTCGTATCGAACTCTGACTCGGCGGCCAGCTCGGTCCTCGCGGCCGCCAGCCGCCGCTCGATCACCTCGGGCGCCTCGGTGCCCCGGCCGGTGAGCCGGCGCACCAGCTCCTCCCAGCTCGGCGGAGCGAGGAAGACCAGCTGCGCCTCCGGCATGGACTCGCGGATCTGCCGGGCGCCCTGCAGATCGATCTCCAGCAGCACCGGCTCGCCCGCACCGAGGCGGTCCATGACCGCCTCGCGCGGGGTGCCGTAGCGGTTACCCGCGAATTCGGCCCACTCCAGCAGCTCACCATTGGCTATGAGCTTGTCGAACTCCCCGTCGTCCACGAAGAAGTAGTGGACGCCGTCCCGCTCCCCCGGGCGCGGCCGCCGGGTCGTGGCGGAGACCGAGAGCCAGACCTCGGGGAGTTCCTTGCGCATATGGGCGACGACCGTGCTCTTGCCGACCCCGGAGGGGCCGGAGAGCACGGTCAGTCGCGGTCGTGCGGAGTGTGCTGCCATGAAGCGATTATCCAGGTTCCCGGGAGTGCCTGGAAACGCCGGGCCGGGGGTCAGCCGGCGGCGCCGCCGAACTCACGCTCGAGTGACGCGATCTGGTTTGAGCCCAGACCCCGCACACGACGGCTCTCGGAGATGCCGAGCCGCTCCATGATCTGCTTGGCGCGGACCTTGCCGACGCCGGGCAGGGACTCGAGGAGAGCGGACACCTTCATCTTGCCGATGACGTCGTTCTCCTGGCCCTGCTTGATGACCTCGTGCAGGGAGGCGCCGGAGTGCTTGAGTCGATTCTTGACCTCGGCGCGCTCCCGGCGAGCCGCGGCGGCCTTTTCTAGCGCGGCTGCGCGCTGTTCAGGGGTAAGGGGCGGAAGAGCCACGCCTACGTCACCTCGGATGTCGAACTGTCGGATATGGACCGGTGAGGAACCTAGTCGCCCCTCACCTGGGGAGCAACGCGCAACGCAGCAGCGCGTTCGCTCTCGTCGGAGACTAGCGGCCGATCCCGCTCCAGTCAGCGAGAACAGACGAAAAGTCCTGGTCAGACTCGCTCGACTCGGACATTTACGGACAAAGTAGCCGGGTTATTCGGCCACGGCACGCACTTCATCAGCCATTCGGGAGGCCGCCGCGACCAGCGACGCGGCGTCCGGACCGTGCCGGAGCACCCCCCGGCTGACGCTCGGCACGACATTTCGCACCGCCGCGCCGAAGACCGCCGGAAGATCGGCGGGGGTCGCGCCCTGGGCCCCGATGCCGGGGGCCAGCAACGGCCCGTCGATCGCCAGATCGGCGCCCAGCCGCCGCGCGGTGCCGCCGAGCGTGGCCCCGACGACGGCCCCGTACGAGCCGAGGCGGCCCTCGGCCGCCTCGGCGGCGTTCTCGGCCTTGAGCGCGGCCCACACGGCAGTGACAAAAAAACAACT
>NZ_JBHYVB010000019.1:32666-47204 GCF_042750115.1 Streptomyces sp. NPDC059455 | reverse complement strand
GGGGGCGGCGGGGGGGGGCCCCGCCGCGGGCCCGGGCCGCCCCGGGGGGCCCCGCGGCCGCAGGGGCGGCGTTCTCGGCCTTGAGCGCGGCCAGCACGGTGGCCGCCACGGTCGTCCCGTCGGGCCGTACCGCGTGCTGCACCTCGGCGCCCTCCGGGTTGGACGTCAGCGCCAGCGCGAAGACGCCCGCCCCCGCCGCCCGCGCCGCGTCCAGCGCCGGGCGCAGCGAGCCGAAGCCGAGGTAGGGGCTGACGGTGACCGCGTCCGAGAAGAGCGGACCGGCCGGATCCAGATAGGCGGAGGCGTACGCGGCCATGGTCGAGCCGATGTCGCCGCGCTTGGCGTCCATCAGCACCAGCGCCCCGGCGGCGCGGGCGTCGGCGACGGCCCGCTCCAGCACCGCGATGCCGCGGGAGCCGAACCGCTCGAAGAAGGCCGACTGCGGCTTGAGGACGGCCACCCGCTCGGCGAGGGCGTCCACGACGGTCCGGGTGAACCGCTCCAGACCGGCCACATCGTCCCCCAGGCCCCAGTCGGCGAGCAGGGAGGCGTGCGGGTCGATGCCGACGCAGAGCGGGCCGCGGGCGTCCATGGCGGCCCGCAGGCGGGTGCCGAAGGGGGTGGGAGTAGGGGTCGTCATGGGTCTCTCCTCGAAAAGTTCCAGCCCTTCCGGGCGCGCCCTCAGCCCCTCCGGCACGCCGGGAGGGGGACCGGGGCGGGGGTGCGGGGGGGGCGGAGCCCCACCGGCTAGGCGGCGGCTTCGGCCCCGACCGCGTCGGCCAGGGTGTCGTACGGGGATGCCGCGAGCCGGGCGGCGAGGCCGCGGTGGATCTCGCGGGTCCAGAACGGCCCGCGGTAGATGAACGCGCTGTAGCCCTGTACCAGCGTCGCCCCCGCGAGGATGCGCTCCCAGACGTCGTCCGCGGTCTCGATCCCGCCGACCCCGACCAGGGTCAGCCGGTCCCCCACCCGGGCGTACAGGCGGCGCAGCACCGCCAGGGAGCGCGCCTTCAGGGGGGCGCCGGACAGGCCGCCGGTCTCGGCGGTGAGCCGGGCGGGGGAGGTGAGGCCGAGGCCGTCGCGCGCGATGGTGGTGTTCGTGGCGATGATGCCGTCCAGGCCGAGCTCGACCGCGAGATCGGCGACCGCGTCCACGTCCTCGTCGGCGAGATCCGGCGCGATTTTGACCAGAAGTGGCACCCTGCGGCCGGTGACCGTGCGGTCCGCGGCCTCGCGGACCGCGGTCAGCAGCGGCCGCAGGTGGTCCACGGCCTGGAGATTCCGCAGTCCGGGGGTATTGGGCGAGGAGACGTTGACGACGAGGTAGTCGGCGTGGGCGGCGAGCCGCTCGGTGGACGTCACATAGTCGGCGACGGCCTCCGCCTCCGGGACGACCTTCGTCTTGCCGATGTTGACGCCGACCGTCGTGCGGAAGGCCGGGCGCCGGGCCGCGAGGCGGGCCGCGACCGCCGCCGAGCCCTCGTTGTTGAAGCCCATCCGGTTGATCAGGGCGCGGTCGGCGACCAGCCGGAAGAGCCGCCGCTTGGGGTTGCCTGGCTGCGGCTGGGCGGTGACCGTGCCGATCTCGACATGGTCGAAGCCCAGCATGGCCATGCCGTCGATCCCGGTGGCGTTCTTGTCGAATCCGGCGGCCAGCCCGAAGGGCCCGCGCATCCGCAGGCCCAGCGCCTCGGTGCGCAGCGCCGGGTGGCGGGGGGCGAGGACGGCGGCGGCGAAGGTCCGCAGGACGGGGATGCGGGCGGCCCGGCGGATCCAGGAGAAGGCCAGGTGATGGGCGCTCTCAGGGTCCATGCGCCGGAAGATCAGGTTGAAGAGGAGCGCGTACATGAGGGGCTTTCTGCGGCAGTGGGCGAGGGGCTCATGAAGAAGGGTGGGGTCATGAAGAGGGGGACACCGGCCGGTGTCCCCCTCCCTCGCCTCACTCCTCGCGGGCGGCGGTCAGATGTTCCGCGTGTTCCTGGAGCGATCGGACGCCGACCGCGCCCCGGCCCAGCGCCTCGATGCCCTGGACGGCGGCCGCGAGCGCCTGGACGGTGGTCAGGCACGGGACGCCGCGGGCGACGGACGCCGTACGGATGTCATAGCCGTCGAGCCGGCCGCCGGTGCCGTACGGGGTGTTGACGATCAGGTCGACCTCGCCCTCGTGGATGAGCTGGACGATGGTCTTCTCGCCGTTCGGGCCCTCGCCCTCGCTGTGCTTGCGCACCACGGTCGCGTTGATCCCGTTGCGCTTGAGCACCTCCGCGGTGCCCGAGGTGGCCAGCAGCTCGAAGCCGAGACCGACCAGCTCCCGGGCCGGGAAGATCATCGAGCGCTTGTCGCGGTTGGCGACGGAGACGAACGCGCGCCCCTTGGTCGGCAGCGCGCCGTACGCCCCGGCCTGCGACTTGGCGTAGGCCGCGCCGAAGACCGAGTCGATGCCCATGACCTCGCCGGTGGAGCGCATCTCCGGGCCGAGGATGGTGTCCACCCCGCGCCCGGAGGCGTCCCGGAACCGGCTCCAGGGCATCACGGCCTCCTTGACGGAGATCGGCGCGTCCATCGGCAGCGTGCCGCCGTCGCCGCTGGAGGGCAGCAGCCCCTCGGCGCGCAGCTCGGCGATGGTGGCGCCCAGCGAGATCCGGGCGGCGGCCTTGGCCAGCGGTACGGCGGTGGCCTTGGAGGTGAAGGGGACGGTACGGGAGGCGCGCGGGTTCGCCTCCAATACGTACAGAATGTCCCCGGCCATCGCGAACTGGATGTTGATCAGCCCGCGGACGCCGACCCCGCGCGCGATGGCCTCGGTCGAGGCGCGCAGCCGCTTGATGTCGAAGCCGCCGAGGGTGATCGGGGGCAGGGCGCAGGCCGAGTCGCCGGAGTGGATCCCGGCCTCCTCGATGTGCTCCATGACGCCACCGAGGTAGAGCTCCTCGCCGTCGTAGAGCGCGTCCACGTCGATTTCTATGGCGTCGTCGAGGAAGCGGTCGATGAGCACGGGGTGCTCGGAGATCAGCCCGGCGTGCCGCTCCAGGTACGCGGCGAGCGAGGGCTCGTCGTAGACGATCTCCATGCCGCGGCCGCCGAGGACGTAGGAGGGGCGGACCATGACCGGGTAGCCGATCTCGGCGGCGATGCCCTTGGCCTGCTCGAAGGAGAAGGCCGTGCCGTACTTGGGCGCGGGCAGCCCGGCCTCGGTGAGCACCCGGCCGAAGGCGCCGCGCTCCTCGGCGAGGTTGATCGCCTCGGGCGAGGTGCCGACGATCGGCACGCCGTTGTCCTTGAGCGCCTGGGCCAGGCCCAGCGGGGTCTGGCCGCCGAGCTGGACGATCACCCCGGCCACCGGGCCCGCCTGGGCTTCCGCGTGGACGATCTCCAGCACGTCCTCCAGGGTGAGCGGCTCGAAGTAGAGCCGGTCGGAGGTGTCGTAGTCGGTGGAGACGGTCTCCGGGTTGCAGTTGACCATGACGGTCTCATAGCCCGCGTCATGCAGCGCGAAGGAGGCGTGGACGCAGGAGTAGTCGAACTCGATGCCCTGGCCGATGCGGTTGGGGCCCGAGCCGAGGATGATCACCGCGGGGGCCTCGCGCGGGGCGACCTCGGACTCCTCGTCGTAGGAGGAGTAGAAGTACGGGGTCCTGGCGGCGAACTCGGCGGCGCAGGTGTCGACCGTCTTGTAGACGGGACGGATACCCAGCGCGTGCCGCACCTCGCGGACCACGTCCTCGCGCAGCGAGCGGATCCCGGCGATCTGGGCGTCGGAGAAGCCGTGCCGCTTGGCCTCGGCGAGCAGCTCGGGGCCGAGCTTGTCGGCGGCGGCGATCTCGTCCGCGACCTCCTTGATCAGGAAGAGCTGGTCCACGAACCACGGGTCGATCCTCGTGGCGTCGAAGACCTCCTCGGGGGTGGCTCCGGCGCGGATGGCCCGCATCACGGTGTTGATCCGGCCGTCGGTGGGGACGACCGCCTTGACCAGCAGCTCAGCCTTGTCGCCTGGCTCCCCGGCGAAGTCGAACTGGCTGCCCTTCTTCTCCAGCGAGCGCAGCGCCTTCTGCAGCGCCTCGGTGAAGTTGCGGCCGATGGCCATGGCCTCGCCGACCGACTTCATGGTGGTGGTGAGCCGGGCGTCGGCGGCCGGGAACTTCTCGAAGGCGAAGCGCGGCACCTTGACCACGACGTAGTCGAGCGTGGGCTCGAAGGACGCCGGGGTCTCCTGGGTGATGTCGTTGGGGATCTCGTCCAGGGTGTAGCCGACGGCCAGCTTCGCGGCGATCTTGGCGATGGGGAAGCCGGTGGCCTTGGAGGCGAGCGCCGAGGAGCGGGAGACGCGCGGGTTCATCTCGATGACGATGACCCGGCCGTCCTCGGGGTTGACCGCGAACTGGATGTTGCAGCCGCCGGTGTCGACGCCGACCTCGCGGATGACGGCGATGCCGATGTCCCGGAGGATCTGGTACTCGCGGTCGGTGAGCGTCATCGCCGGGGCGACGGTGATCGAGTCACCGGTGTGCACGCCCATGGGGTCGAAGTTCTCGATGGAGCAGACGACCACGACATTGTCGTTGCGGTCGCGCATCAGCTCCAGCTCGTACTCCTTCCAGCCGAGGATGGACTCCTCCAGGAGCACCTCGGTGGTCGGCGAGAGGGTCAGGCCCTGCCCGGCGATACGGCGCAGCTCGTCCTCGTCGTGGGCGAAGCCGGAGCCCGCGCCGCCCATGGTGAAGGAGGGGCGGACCACCACGGGGTAGCCGCCGAGCTCCTCGACGCCCGCGAGGACGTCGTCCATGGAGTGGCAGATGACCGAACGGGCGGACTCTCCGTGGCCGATCTTGGCGTGGACGGCCTCGACGACGTCCTTGAAGAGGTCGCGGTCCTCGCCCTTGTTGATCGCCTCGACATTGGCGCCGATCAGCTCGACGGCGTACTCGTCGAGGGTGCCCGCCTCATGGAGGGAGATCGCGGTGTTGAGCGCGGTCTGGCCGCCGAGGGTGGGCAGCAGCGCGTCGGGGCGCTCCTTGGCGATGATCTTCTCGACGTACTCCGGGGTGATCGGCTCGACATAGGTGGCGTCGGCGATCTCCGGGTCGGTCATGATCGTGGCCGGGTTGGAGTTGACCAGGATGACCCGCAGGCCCTCGGCCTTCAGCACCCGGCACGCCTGGGTGCCGGAGTAGTCGAACTCGGCGGCCTGGCCGATGACGATCGGGCCGGAGCCGATGACCAGAACGGACTGGATGTCGGTGCGCTTAGGCACGCTGGCCCTCCATCAGGGACACGAAGCGGTCGAAAAGGTACGCGGCGTCATGCGGACCGGCGGCGGCTTCGGGGTGGTACTGGACGCTGAACGCGGGGCGGTCGAGCAGCCGCAGCCCCTCGACCACGTTGTCGTTGAGGCAGACGTGGGAGACCTCGGCGCGGCCGAAGGGGGTGTCGGACGGCGCGTCGAGCGGGGCGTCCACGGCGAAGCCGTGGTTGTGGGCGGTGACCTCCACCTTGCCGGTGGTGCGGTCCTGCACCGGCTGGTTGATGCCGCGGTGGCCGTACTTCAGCTTGAAGGTGCCGAAGCCGAGCGCGCGGCCGAGGATCTGGTTGCCGAAGCAGATGCCGAACAGCGGCGTGGAGCGCTCCAGCACGGCCCGCATCAGGGCGACGGGGTGGTCGGCGGTGGCCGGGTCGCCGGGGCCGTTGGAGAAGAAGACCCCGTCCGGGTTCACCGCGTAGACGTCCTCGGCGGTGGCCGTCGCGGGCAGCACGTGCACCTCGATGCCGCGCTCGGCCATCCGGTGCGGGGTCATGCCCTTGATGCCCAGGTCGATCGCGGCGACGGTGAACTTCTTGGTCCCGATCGCCGGGACGACGTAAGCCTCCTCGGTGGCCACCTCGCCGCTGAGGTCGGCGCCCTTCATCTGGGGGGCTTCCCGCACCTTCGCCAGCAGCGTGGCCTCGTCGGCGAGCGCCGCGCCGGAGAAGATGCCCACGCGCATGGCGCCGCGCTCGCGCAGATGGCGGGTGAGGGCGCGGGTGTCGATCCCACTGATGCCGACGACGCCCTGGGCGCCGAGCTCCTCGTCCAGCGAGCGGCGGGAGCGCCAGTTGGAGGGCGTACGGGCCGGGTCGCGCACGACGTAGCCGGAGACCCAGATCCGCTTCGACTCCGGGTCCTCGTCGTTGACGCCGGTGTTCCCGATGTGCGGGGCGGTCATCACGACGACCTGGCGGTGGTAGGAGGGGTCGGTCAGGGTCTCCTGGTAGCCGGTCATCCCGGTGGAGAACACGGCCTCGCCGAAGGTCTCCCCCACGGCCCCGTAGGCCCGGCCGCGGAAGGCGCGGCCGTCCTCCAGGACGAGGACTGCGGGGCTCGTGGCCCCCCTGTTGGAGGTGGTCATCGTGAGCCTTCCGTGTGGTGCGAGGGGGCGGCCGCTTCGCTGGGGCCGCCGGAGAGTTCGGTGAGGGCGTCCACCCACACGGTGTGCTCGGCCGCGTGGTCGGAGCGGAAGCCGGAGTCGATCAGCCGGTCACCGTGGCTCCAGGTGATCACCAGCAGCCCGCCCTCGGCGAGGACCTTGCCCGCGATGCCCTTGTCGAGCCGGGCGCCGCGCAGCTCGGCGGTCGGGACGAAAAAGTCCCGCGCGCCCGGCCGTACGACGCTCACGCCCTGGTCGGTGAGGGTGAGCTCGGCCCGGCTGCGGGTACCGAGGCCATGGGCGACGATCCGGTCCAGCCACTGCCCGGCGGTGGTGGAGCCGTGGTAGCGGCCGCTGAGTGTAAGGGGCTTTCCGTTGAGGGTGGCGGTGGGCGACGGGTGGGCGGTGGGCGACGGGTGGGCCAGCTTGGGGTCGCCGGGTTCGGCCGGGGCCTGGGGCAGCTCGGGGAGGTCGCCCTGGAGGGTGCCGCGCCACTTCCAGCCCTCGCGCATCAGCCAGTAGACCAGCGCGATGACCAGCAGCAGCCCGACGACCCAGCCCATCCGGGCGGCCCAGTCCGTCACGTCCTGCGATTTCTGCTCGGCCGCGAGGCCCGCGAATCCCGCGAGGCCCGCCACCGGATGACTCGGAGTCGTCACGCCAGCTTCCCGTCCACAACCGTCGCCCGGCCCCGCAGGAAGGTGTATGCCACGCGGCCCGGCAGTTCGCGGCCCTCGTAGGGGGTGTTGCGGCTGCGGGAGGCGAAGCCCGCGGGGTTCACCACACCACGGTAAGCCGAGTCGAGCAGGGTGAGGTTGGCGGGCTCCCCGGCGGCGATGGGACGGCCGTGGCCGGTCAGCCGGCCGATGGCCGAGGGCCGCACCGACATCCGGTCGGCGACGCCCGTCCAGTCCAGCAGCCCGGTGTCCACCATGGTGTGCTGGACCACGGACAGCGCCGTCTCCAGGCCCACCATGCCCATGGCCGCCGCGCCCCACTCGCAGTCCTTGTCCTCGTGCGGATGCGGGGCGTGGTCGGTGGCCACGCAGTCGATGGTGCCGTCGGCGAGCGCCTCACGCAGCGCCATCACATCGGCCTCGGTGCGCAGCGGCGGGTTCACCTTGAAGACGGGGTCGTAGGAGCGTACGAGCTCGTCGGTCAGCAGCAGGTGGTGCGGGGTGACCTCGGCGGTGACGTTCCAGCCCTTGGACTTGGCCCAGCGGACGATCTCGACCGAGCCCGCGGTGGACAGATGGCAGATGTGCACCCGGGAGCCGACGTGCGCGGCGAGCAGCACATCGCGGGCGATGATCGACTCCTCGGCGACGGCCGGCCAGCCGCCCAGGCCCAGCTCGGCGGAGACGACGCCCTCGTTCATCTGGGCGCCCTCGGTGAGGCGGGGCTCCTGGGCATGCTGGGCGATGACGCCGTCGAACGCCTTCACATACTCCAGCGCGCGGCGCATGATCACCGCGTCGTCCACGCACTTGCCGTCGTCGGAGAAGACCCGCACCCCGGCGGCGGAGTCGTGCATCGCGCCCAGCTCGGCGAGCTTCTTGCCCTCCAGGCCCACGGTCACCGCCCCGACGGGCTGGACGTCGCAGTAGCCGGACTCCTTGCCCAGCCGCCACACCTGCTCGACGACGCCCGCGGTGTCGGCCACGGGGAAGGTGTTGGCCATGGCGTGGACGGCGGTGAAGCCGCCGATCGCGGCGGCCCGGGTGCCGGTGAGGACCGTCTCGGAGTCCTCCCGGCCGGGCTCGCGCAGATGGGTGTGGAGGTCGACCAGGCCCGGCAGCAGGATCTGCCCGGCGGCGTCGATCACGGTGGCGCCGTCCGCGTCGAGGCCGGTGCCGACCGCGGCGATGCGCTCGCCCTCGATCAGCACGTCACGCGGCTCACCGCCGAGCACCTTCGCCCCGCGCAGCAGCGTCTTGTGGGTGTCGCTCATGGTCACTTGCTCTCCTCGGTGCGGGCGGCGGCGACGGCGGACTCGTTCCCGCCGAGCAGCAGATACAGGACGGCCATGCGGATCGAGACGCCGTTGGCGACCTGCTCGACGGCGGTGCAGCGGTCGGAGTCCGCGACCTCCGCGGTGATCTCCATGCCGCGGTTCATGGGGCCGGGGTGCATCACGATGGCGTGCTCCGGCATCCGCGCCATGCGGTCGCCGTCCAGGCCGTAGCGGCGGGCGTACTCGCGCTCGGTGGGGAAGAACGCGGCGTTCATGCGCTCGCGCTGGACTCGGAGCATCATCACGGCGTCGGTCTTGCCGACCACCGCGTCCAGGTCGTAGGAGACCTCGCAGGGCCAGCTCTCCACGCCGAAGGGGACCAGCGTCGGCGGGGCCACCAGGGTGACCTCGGCGCCCAGGGTGGACAGCAGATGGACGTTGGAGCGGGCCACCCGGCTGTGCAGGACGTCGCCGACGATGGTGATCCGGCGCCCGGCCAGGTCCTGGCCCACGCCGGACGCCCCGGAGGCCAGCCGGCGGCGCATGGTGAAGGCGTCGAGCAGCGCCTGGGTGGGGTGCTCATGGGTGCCGTCGCCCGCGTTCACCACGGCGCCGTTGATCCAGCCGGAGGTGGCCAGCCGGTGCGGGGCGCCGGAGGCGTGGTGGCGGATCACCACGGCGTCGGCGCCCATCGCCTCCAGGGTGAGCGCGGTGTCCTTCAGGGACTCGCCCTTGGAGACCGAGGATCCCTTGGCGGAGAAGTTGATCACGTCGGCGGAGAGCCGCTTGGCGGCCGCCTCGAACGAGATGCGGGTGCGGGTGGAGTCCTCGAAGAAGAGGTTGACGACGGTACGGCCGCGCAGGGTCGGCAGTTTCTTGATCGGCCGGTCGGCGAGCCGGGCCAGTTCCTCGGCGGTGTCGAGGATCAGGACGGCGTCGTCGCGCGAGAGATCGGCGGCCGAGATGAGGTGGCGCTTCATCCGGATGCTCCGTGGGTGAAGGAGGTGTGCGGGCGTGCGGGCGGGCAGGCGCGGGGACCGGTGGCCTGGCGGCACCGGTGGTCCTTCGGGCGGGTTCCCCGGGGTCGCCGGGGTGGCACTCGCCTTCGGTGAGGGGCGCTACTTCCCGTCCGCTGGGGTGGTCCCGCGCAGCCCGAGGAGCACGCTGTCGCGGCCGTCCTCCTCGGTGAGCTGGACCTTGACCGTCTCCCGCAGCGACGTGGGGAGGTTCTTGCCGACGTAGTCGGCGCGGATCGGCAGTTCCCGGTGGCCGCGGTCGACGAGGACCGCGAGCTGGACCGCGCGCGGCCGCCCGATGTCGCCGAGGGCGTCGAGGGCGGCGCGGATGGTGCGGCCGGAGAAGAGCACATCGTCCACGAGGACCACGAGGCGGCCGTCGATGCCGTCGTCGGGGATCTCGGTGCGGGCGAGCGCGCGGGCCGGGCGCAGCCTCAGGTCGTCGCGGTACATCGTGATGTCGAGCGAGCCGACCGGGATCCGGCCGGGCTTGCCGGTGATCTCTTCGAGCCGGGCGGCCAGCCGCCGGGCGAGAAAGACACCACGGGTGGGAATGCCGAGCAGCACCACGTCATCGGCGCCTTTGGCGCGCTCGACGATCTCGTGGGCGATGCGGGTGAGAACGCGCGCGATATCCGGTGCTTCCAGCACGGAACGCGCGGCGTCCGAGGTTCGGGCGTCCATACGAAACGGACCTCCTTCTCCGCCTCACGGGACGGACCTTAAAGGACGTCGGAATTGCGCCATTCACACTAGCAGGGGTTCGGACCGTCCCCGTCAACACCCCTGGCCGGAGCCCCTCCGCTCCGTTCGGCTTGACGAATGGAAATTACGCTGCGTAACCTCACAGTGAGTGACCAGCCGCGCGGCACAGCCGCACGTCGATACAGCGTCCGGGGAGCTTTATGTCCAGCGAATACGCCAAACAGCTCGGGGCCAAGCTCCGCGCCATCCGCACCCAGCAGGGCCTCTCCCTCCACGGTGTCGAGGAGAAGTCCCAGGGCCGCTGGAAGGCCGTGGTGGTGGGATCGTACGAGCGCGGCGACCGCGCCGTGACCGTGCAGCGTCTCGCCGAGCTGGCCGACTTCTACGGCGTCCCGGTGCAGGAGCTGCTTCCGGGCACAAGCCCGGCCGGGGCCGCCGAGCCGCCGCCGAAGCTGGTACTGGACCTGGAGCGACTGGCCCATGTGCCGGTCGAGAAGGCGGGCCCGCTGCAGCGGTACGCCGCGACGATCCAGAGCCAGCGTGGTGACTACAACGGCAAGGTGCTCTCGATCCGTCAGGACGATCTGCGCACCCTCGCCGTCATCTATGACCAGTCGCCGTCCGTGCTGACCGAACAGCTGATCAGCTGGGGCGTGCTGGGTGCCGACGCCCGCCGCGCGGTCCAGCACGAAGACGTCTGAGTCCCTCTTTCCCTGTTCACCAGCAGAAACGTGCCGCCGGGGGCAGTGGAGCCCTTCTGGGTCCTCCACCGCCCCCGGCGGCTTTGTCGTGTGCTGAACGCGGCCATGCCTGGTGCCGGCTATGCCTGGTGCTCCCGGGGCTCCTGCTCGCGACGCAGACTCGGCTTCAGCTCCTTGATGCGGCCCAGCAGGCCGTTGACAAAGGCCGGCGAGTCATCGGTGGAGAACTCCTTGGCGAGCTGCACCGCCTCGTCGATCACCACCGCGTCCGGGGTCGCGTCCTCCCACACCAGCTCATACGCGCCCAGCCGCAGGATGTTCCGGTCGACGACCGGCATCCGGTCCAGCGTCCAGCCCACCGAGTAGGTGGCGATCAGCTCGTCGATCCGATCGATGTGCTGCGCATATCCCTCGACGAGCTGCATCGTGTATTCGCTGACCGGCGGCTGCCGGTCGTCGGTCCGGGCGAGCCGGATCCAGTCCGCGAGCACGGTCTGCACGGCGCTGCCGCGCTGATCGGCCTCGAAGAGGATCTGGAAGGCGCGCTTACGGGCCTTGTTGCGGGCAGCCACGGTTAGTTGTTCACCCGACCGAGGTACTCACCGGAGCGGGTGTCGACCTTGATCTTCTCACCGGTGGTGATGAAGAGCGGCACACCGATCTCGTAGCCGGTCTCCAGCTTGGCGGGCTTGGTGCCACCGGTGGAGCGGTCGCCCTGGACGCCCGGCTCGGTGTACTCGATCACCAGCTCGACGGCGGCGGGCAGCTCGACGTACAGCGGGTTGCCCTCGTACATCGCCACGACGGCCTCGAAGCCCTCGAGCAGGTAGCGGGCGTTGTCGCCGACGACCTCGGGGGTGATGTAGATCTGATCGAAGGTGTCCATGTCCATGAACACAAAGCTCTCGCCGTCCTTGTACGAGAACTGCATGCCGCGCTTGTCGACATTGGCCGTCTCGACCTTCACACCGGCGTTGAAGGTCTTGTCGACCACCTTGCCGGACAGCACGTTCTTGAGCTTGGTACGCACGAAGGCAGGGCCCTTGCCGGGCTTGACGTGCTGGAACTCGACGACGGACCAGAGCTGGCCACCGTCGAGCTTGAGCACAAGGCCGTTCTTGAGGTCGTTCGTGGATGCCACGGTTGCGGGATCTCCTGGACTACAGCTGGTGGAGACCAGAGAGCCGCCGGCGCGCCCGGTTCCGCTAGAGCGCGAGCAGCTCTTTGGTCGTGATGGTGAGTAGCTCGGGTCCGCCGTCCGCCTCGGGGCGGACGACGAGCGTGTCATCGATCCGGACACCGCCCCGGCCCGGGAGGTGGACCCCCGGCTCGACGGTGACCGGCACACAAGCGTCCAGTTTACCCATGGCGGACGGTGTGAGCCGAGGGTCCTCGTCGATTTCCAGGCCCACGCCGTGTCCGGTGCACGGTTCCAGCCCGTCTCCGAAGCCCGCGGCGGTCAGCACCTGACGGGTCACCCGGTCCACGTCACGGTACGCCCGGCCCGGCAACAGCGCCTCCCGCCCGGCCCGCTGAGCGGCGAAGACGGCATCGTACAGCTCAACCTGCCAGTCCGCGGGCGAGGGGCCGATGACGAAGGTACGGCCCACCTGGCAGCGGTAGCCGCGGTAGTCGGCGCCGAGAGAGATCGTGAGGAAATCGCCCTCCTCGACCCTCCGGTCGGTGGGCAGATGACCGGGGCGCCCCGCGTTGGGCCCCGCCCCGACCACGGTGGGAAAGGCCGGGCCGTCCGCGCCGTGGTCCACCAGCCGGCGCTCCAGCTCCAGCGCCAGATGCCGCTCGGTGCGGCCCACCAGGATCGACTCCAGCAGCTCGCCGAGCGCCTGGTCGGCGAGCTCCCCGGCGATCCGCATACAGGAGATCTCCTCGTCGTCCTTGATCAGCCGCAACTGCTCGACGGCGCGGCCCAGATCGGCGAGGCGGACGCGGGGGGCGGCGGCGCCGAGCGCCCGATGGCGGGCGACGGTCAGATCGTGCTCCTCGACGGCCAGCGACTCGGCGCCGTCCGCCGCGGCCAGATCGGCGGCGGCCACGGCCGGATCGCCGTCCGCGCCGGGCATGACCAGCAGCCGCGGCTCGTCGGAACGCGGCGGGCCCGAGGCGAGCGGGGGCGCGGCCGGGACCTCGGTGGCCACCAGCACGTCCTGGACGGGGCCGAGCAGCAGCACGGCCCCGGGCGGCACGGCGCCGCACAGATAGCGCACATTGGCGGGCCGGGACACCAGCGCCGCCGCGCTCCCGGCCGCGGTGCACTGATCGTGCAGACGGGCACGTCGGGCCGCGTACACCTCGGACATGTCCCCGAGCGTACGCAGACCTGCCGGGTACGGCTTCTCCAGAGGCTCCGGCCGGGGGTACCTCCCAGCGGTAGCTGGGGGCGAGCCGAAGGGGCGCGTCGCTGTCGAAAGGGAGACGCGCGCAGGGAGCGAGGGCTGCGATCGATTCGCGGCTCCGCCGCGTGGGGCGACCGAGCACGTCGACCGTCGACAGGGGGCACCTCCCAGCGGTAGCTGGGGGAGAGCCGAGCCACGAAAAAAAGGGGGCCGGGGGGTTACCAGCTCGGGGGGCTTGCGATGGAGCGGGTGACGACCTCGTCGAGCATGCGGGCCGTGGTCTCCACGTCGTACGTGGAGTTGTCGATGATGGGCAGGCCGGAGCCGTACCACCCCGCCATCCGGCCGTGGATCCGCGCCACCTCCTCGTCGCTGAGGCGGCGGTTCCCGCTGCGGGCCGCGTTCCGCTCCAGGACGATCTCCAGGCCCGGAAGGACCACCACCGGCAGCAGACCGGGGCCCACATGGCGCTTCCAGCCGCCGAGGCCGACGACCGGGCGGTCGGGGAAGACGGCGTCGTCGAGGATGCAGGAGATCCCGTTGGCCAGGAAGTTGCGGGCGGCGAAGCCGCAGGTGCGGCGGGCGAGACGATACTGCGCCTCGGAGTGCTCGTTCCACCCCGACTGGGGGTTGGCGAAGCCGGACCGGACCCACTCCCGCACATCGTCCAGGCTGATGTGCGCGGTCGGCACCCGGCGGCGGTCGGCCCAGTAGCGCGCGACCGTCGTCTTGCCCGCCCCGGCCGGTCCGATCAGCAGCACCGCGACCGCCGCCTGCGAGACATCGGCGAGCGACGGGTCCGACGGGGGGTGCGGCAGCGGCACCGGGCCGCCAGGCGGCAGCTGGACATGGCCGGTGGTGTTCACCGTCTCCAGCGGCGCCCCGGGGGGCGCGGGCGGGGCCGGCGGAGGGGACACCGGATGCTGCGCGGGGGGTACCGGATGCCCGGCCACGGGAGGCGCGGGCGGGGCGGAAGGATTGGGGTGAGGTCCCGGGTGATGGCTCGCACTCGCGCCCTGGGCCCAGCCCGCGCCCTGCGGCCCGGGAACCGGCCCCGGCTGATGGGGCGGTGGCAGCGGAGCTCCCACTGCATGCTGCATCCGGTGGCACTCCGTCTCGTACAGGCAGTTCTCGTCCGACAACTGTCAGGTGCTGATACGGCGGTGAGGCCGCTCCTACCGAACGGTACCTGCCCAAAGCTCCGCTGTGTGAACGGACCGCAAACCCGCCGTGTCCGCGCCGCCCCTCGTCAGCCAGGCATTTCGTCCCTCAAGGGCCGCAACCGCGAGGGCTTGGGGGGTGTTGTTGATTCAACGCGGGGGGGGCGGGGGGGGGCGGGTGGGGTGAGCGCGGATGTGTGTGGGGGTGGTGGGGTGTGGGGGCGGGGGGGGGGCGCTCGCGGGGGTG
>NZ_JBHYVB010000019.1:26161-32656 GCF_042750115.1 Streptomyces sp. NPDC059455 | reverse complement strand
ACTCATCTCCCCACCCCCCGCCCCCCGCGGGGGGGGGGGGGGGGTTCTTCCCCCCCCGGGGGGGGCGCCCGGGGTAACCCCAAGGCGATGACAGAGTTGTGACGCCGGAAAGCGGTTGAGGCCCGGGTCAGCCGGAGACCTCGGCGTACGCCGCGAGCAGCACCGCCGGGTCCGGGCCCTCCAGCACGGTGGGCTTGGCGATACCGTCCAGGACGATGAAGCGCAGCAGGTCACCGCGGGACTTCTTGTCGACCTTCATGGTCTCCAGCAGCTTGGGCCACTGGTCGCCGCGGTAGGTGAGCGGCAGGCCCACGGCCTCCAGAACGGTGCGGTGCCGGTCGGCCGTGGCGTCGTCCAGACGGCCCGCCAGCCGGCCCAGCTCGGCGGCGAAGACCATGCCCACGGAGACGGCCGCACCATGGCGCCAGTTGTAGCGCTCGTTCTTCTCGATGGCGTGGGCGAGCGTGTGTCCGTAGTTGAGGATCTCCCGCAGCCCGGACTCCTTGAGGTCGCTGGAGACGACCTCGGCCTTGACCCGGATGGAGCGCTCGATGAGCTCGGCGGTGTGCGGACCTGCGGGCGTACGGGCGGCGACCGGGTCCCGCTCGATGAGCTCCAGGATCTCCGGGTCGGCGATGAAGCCCGCCTTGATGACCTCGGCGAGCCCGCTGACGTAGTCGTTGACCGGCAGCGAGTCCAGCGCGGCCAGATCGCACAGCACCCCGGCCGGGGGGTGGAAGGCGCCGACGAGGTTCTTGCCCTCGGCGGTGTTGATCCCGGTCTTGCCGCCGACGGCGGCGTCGACCATGCCGAGCACGGTGGTGGGGACGGCGATCCAGCGCACTCCGCGCAGCCAGGTGGCGGCCACGAATCCGGCGAGGTCGGTGGTCGCGCCGCCGCCGACGCCGACGATCACATCGGTGCGGGTGAAGCCGGTCTGACCGAGCGCCTTCCAGCAGTACGCGGCGACCTCGGCGGTCTTGGCCTCCTCCGCGTTGGGCAGCTGGATCGCGATGGCGTCGTACCCCTGCTCGGCGAGGTCCTGGCGGATCGCCTCACCGGTGCCGGCCAGCGCCTCGGGGTGCAGGACGGCGACGCGCTGGACATGGCCGCGGCGCGGAGCGCCTCCCTTGAGGGTGGTGGTGGGAGACGGGCGGGCGGACGTGCCGATCAGCCCGGGGAGCTCGCCGAGCAGCTGCCGACCGATCAGCACCTCGTACGGTGCGGTGCCCGCGGTGCCTCCGACCTGGATGCGCGTAGGGGTCTCGGCCACAGGGGGTGTCATGCGTTCTTCAGCTCCAGTACGTCCAGGACGGCCTCGGCGACGGCCTCGGGGGTGCGGTCCTCGGTCGACACCACGGCGCGGGCGACCTCGGTGTACAGCGGGCGGCGCTGCTCCATCAGCTCGCGCCAGCGCTGGCGCGGATTGACCGTGAGCAGCGGGCGCGGGGCGTCGAGACCGGTGCGCTTGACGGCCTCGGCGACGCCCATCTCCAGGAAGACGACGGGGAGGCCGGCGAGCAGCGCCCGGGTGCCCTCGTCGAGGACGGCGCCGCCGCCCAGCGCGAGTACGCCCCCGTGCTCGGCGACGGCGGTCCGCACCGCCTGCCGCTCCAGCTCGCGGAAGTGCGGCTCGCCCTCGTCGATGAAGATCTCCGAGATCTCCTTGCCCGCCGTCGCGACGATGTCGGTGTCGGTGTCGCGGAAGGTGGTGCCGAGCCGCTCCGCGAGCACCTGCCCGACGGTGGTCTTCCCGACCCCCATGGGCCCGACCAGCACAACGGCCGGACCCCCGCTGACCCGCGCCGTCAGCCCCGCCGAACTGTTCGCCCCGCCGCGGCAGCGGCTAGTGTCACCGTCGCCCGCTCGGCGAAAGCGCGCGTCATCGTCTGTCTGCCGCCCGGCGGCCTCGCGTGCGTCGCTCACCGGATGGCCAGGTTCTCGAGGAAGCCCCGCACATTGCGGTGGGTCTCGGTGACGGAGTCGCCGCCGAACTTCTCCGCCACCGCGTCCGCCAGGACCAGCGCGACCATCGCCTCGGCGACGATCCCGGCCGCCGGGACGGCACAGACGTCGGACCGCTGGTGATGGGCCTTGGTGGCCTCGCCCGTGGTCACATCGACCGTGGCCAGCGCCCGCGGCACGGTCGCGATCGGCTTCATCGCGGCCCGGACGCGCAGCAGCTCGCCGGTGCTCAGCCCGCCCTCGGTGCCACCGGAGCGGCCCGAGGAGCGCCGGATCCCCTCGTCCGTGGCGAGGATCTCGTCATGGGCCTTGGAGCCGGGCACCCGTGCGAGGTCGAAGCCGTCGCCGACCTCGACGCCCTTGATGGCCTGGATGCCCATCAGCGCACCGGCCAGCCGCGCGTCGAGCCGACGGTCCCAGTGCACATGCGAGCCGAGGCCCACCGGTACGCCGTACGCGATGACCTCGACGACGCCGCCGAGCGTGTCGCCGTCCTTGTGGGCCTGATCGATCTCGGCCACCATCGCCTTGCTCGCGTCCTCGTCCAGGCAGCGCACCGGGTCGGCGTCCAGCTTCTCGACGTCGGAGGGCTTGGGGTAGACGCCGTACGGCGCCTTCGCCGCGGCCAGCTCCACGACATGCGAGACGATCTCGATCCCGGCCGTCTCCTTGAGGTAGGAGCGGGCGACGGTGCCCAGCGCCACCCGGGCGGCGGTCTCGCGGGCGCTGGCGCGCTCCAGGATCGGCCGGGCCTCGTCGAAGCCGTACTTCTGCATCCCGGCCAGGTCGGCATGGCCGGGGCGGGGGCGGGTGAGCGGGGCGTTACGGGCGACTCCCTCGAGGATCTCGGGGTCCACCGGGTCGGCGGCCATGACCTGCTCCCACTTGGGCCACTCCGTGTTGCCGACCATGATCGCGACCGGGGAGCCGAGGGTCAGCCCGTGGCGTACGCCACCGAGGAAGGTGACCTCGTCGCGCTCGAACTTCATCCGGGCACCGCGGCCGTAGCCGAGCCGCCGTCGGGCCAGGGCGTCGGCCACCATGTCGGTGGTGATCGGCACCCCGGCGGGCAGCCCCTCCAGCGTCGCCACGAGTGCGGGGCCGTGCGACTCCCCCGCGGTCAGCCAGCGCAACCTGCTCAACGGTGCTCCCTCATGCGCGTGCCTCGACATCGTGCGGCGCGGCCCGGTCCGCGCGACTCCGGCCCGCACCTCCGATCCTCCCACGACCGGGGCGTCCGCTCGGTTCGTGGTCCATGGGGTGGACGCCCACGGCGCTCCGGGAAGGGTCCGGGGCGGGCCGGACGGGCCCGACGGGGGGCCCGTGGGACGGCTCAGCGGGCCGCCAGCGCCTCGCGCATCGCGGCCAGCGGCGCCGGAGCGCGGCCCGTCATCTGCTCGACCTGGAGCACCGCCTGGTGCACCAGGAGGTCCAGGCCGCCGACCACCGAGCCGCCGCGCGCCGCCCAGGCCGCGGCCAGCGGGGTGGGCCAGGGCTCGTAGAGGACGTCGAAGAGCGCGCCGGGTCGGTCCGGTACGGCCGCGGCGAGCGCGTCGGTGGTGCCCGCGGGGGTGGTGGCGATCACCAGCGGGGCGCGGAGCGCCTCGGCCGCGTCGTCCCAGTCCGCGGTGCGTACCGCGACGCCCAGCCGCTCGCCCCACTGCCGCATCTCGGCGGCGCGGGCCTCGCTGCGGACGTACGCGGTGACCTCGCCGTCGCAGATCCGGGAGAGCGCGGCCAGCGCCGAGGAGGCCGTGGCACCGGCGCCCAGCACGGCGGCGCGCTCCACGCGCCCGATGCCGCGCTCCCGCAGGGCCGCCAGCATGCCGGGGATGTCGGTGTTGTCCCCGCGCCTGCGGCCGTCGTCGCCGAAGACGACCGTGTTGACGGCCTCCACCGAGGCCGCGGTGTCGCTGATCTCGTCCAGCAGCGGGATGACGGCGCGCTTGAGCGGCATGGTCAGGGACAGCCCGGCCCAGGCCGGTCCCGCGTCCTCGCCGAGGTGCTTGAAGAAGTCCGGCAGCCCGGTCTCGTCCACCTCGAAGCGGTCGTACGTCCAGCCGGTCAGGCCCAGTTCGCGGTAGGCGGTGCGGTGCAGCACCGGTGACAGGGAGTGGGCGATCGGCGAACCGAGCACCGCTGCCCTGCGGTTTTCCGACATCTTTCCTCAGCCGTTGTTCGTGCGCTGCTTATTGAACTTGTCGACCCACTTCTGGTGATCCGCGTAGGTCTTGGAGAACTGGCTCGTCTTGCCGTCGAGCGAGACGAAGTAATACCAGCCGTCGCTGGTCGGGTTCATTGCCGCCTTGAGCGCGTCGTGACCCGGATTTCCGATCGGACCGGGCGGAAGTCCCTTGTAGAAGTACGTGTTGTACGGGTTGTCGTACTGCTTGATCTCACTGATCGGGATATCGATCTTGCTCTGGTTCTTGATGTAGTTGTAGGTGGAGTCGAATTCCACCTTGCCGTAGGTCTCGGGATTCGCGGGCTTGAGCCGGTTGTAGACGACCTCGGCCATCTTCCGGAAGTCGTCGTGGGTGACGCCCTCCGCCTGGACCAGGCTGGCCACGCTGATCAGCTGGAGCGGGGACTTCAGGCCCAATTCCTTGGCCTTGCCCTCCAGATCCAGACCGGAGTAGTTCCGATTGGCCTCGGCGACCATCTTCCGCAGTACGTCCGCGGGCTTGGCGCCCTCGCCCACGCTGTAGCGGGACGGGTACAGGAATCCTTCCAGCGGATCCTTGATCTTGCTGTTGTCGTCGGCCCAGGAGGGCAGGCCGAGGTTCTTGGCCTCCTTCTTGGCGACGCCCGCGGTGGTGCCCGCCTTGAGGCCGATCTTCTTGTCGATGGCCGCGTAGATCGTGGCGTCGCGCATGCCCTCGGTGACGATCAGGGCGTTGCTGCTGCTGGGGTCGAGCATCAGCTTGACCGCCGCCGCGCCGGACATCTCCTTGCGCAGGGTGTAGGTGCCCGGCTGGACGAACTTGCCGCTGTCCTCCACGGCATCGACGAAGGCGCCGCTGCTCTTGACCACGCCCTTGTCGGCGAGGATCGAGCCGATCTCGGCGTTGCCGGAGCCGGAGGGAACCTCCACCTCGATCCGGCCGGTGCCCTGGCCGGAGTAGTCGGGTGCGGGGCCGAAGCGGGTCTGCCAGAAGTCGTAGGCGTAGTAGCCGCCTCCGCCGACGGCGCCCACCAGGACGACGGTCACGAAGAGGCAGGCCACGCCGCTGCGGCGCTTCTTGGGCTTGCCCTTCTTGCCGGAGCGCTCGCCGTCCTCGCCGTCGTCGTCCACGTCATCCGCGTCGCCCCGGCCGCCGCCGTCGTTGAAGAACGGATGGTCGTCCTCGTCGTCCGCCTGGAGGGGCGGCTCCTCGGGGGCCTCGCGCTGGCGCGGCACCTGGTGCTCCGCGGGCACCGTGGGCATCTGCTGTGTGCCCTGTTGTCCCTGGTAGGGGTCCTGGCCCGGGTAGGGACCGTCCTGGCCCGGGTAGGGACCGCCCTGGCCGCCATAGGGATCCCGCGGGTCCATCCCGCCGTACGAACCGCCCTGGGCCGGGTAGGGGCCGCCCTGACCGGGGTACTCCTGCGGGTGCCGCTGATGCGGGTAGCCGGCGTCCTGGCCGTCCCACTGGGGCTGCTGATGCTGCTGGGGGTCCTGCGAATAGCCGTGCGGATACTGCTGATGTCCGTAAGGATCCTGGCCGTACGGGCCCTGGCCGTAGGTGCCCTGACCGTACGGATCCTGGGCGTAGGCGTCCTGTGCGTACGGATCCTGTGCGTAGGGGTCCTGGGCGTAGCGGTCCTGGGCGTAGGGATCCTGACCGGCCGCCGCGCGGTCGCCGCTCCACTCCCGGTCCCCGTACAGCGGATCCTCGGGATGCCACGGTTGGGAGCCGGGTCCCCGGCCGTACTCAGTCATCGATCCCCTAGCGACGGAGGTGGTCACCGCTCGGCGTGTTCGTGGCACGGGCGGCGGCGGCCATGCCGCGCGGAACGTTACCGTATCGCGATCAGATGACCACTTCGACGGCTTCCCCCGGAGCCCTCCCGGAGGCCCGCTCGGTCTCCAGCGCGCTCTGCAGGATCACCACGGCCGCCGCCTGGTCAACGACAGAACGCCCTTTCTTGGACGTCATCCCGGAGGCGCGCAGCCCCTGGGAGGCTGTGACAGTGGTCATACGCTCGTCGACGAGCCGTACCGGCACCGGGTTGACCCGCCGCGCCAACTCGCGCGCGAAGGTGCGCACTTTGGCCGCGGCCGGCCCCTCGCGCCCGCTGAGCGAGCGCGGCAGGCCGACCACCACCTCGATCGGTTCGTACTCCTCGACGATCGTCACGAGCCGCTTGTGGGCGGCCGGGATGTCGCGTCCCGGCACGGTCTCCACGGGAGTGGCGAGGATCCCGTCGGGGGGGGGGGGACGGGGCCCCCCTCCCGCGGGGGCCCCCGGGCCGGGGCGGCGCCCCCGACGCCCGGGCCCCCCCCCCCCACTGTGAGCGGGGCCACGCCGCGACGGGCTCGGGGGGCGC
>NZ_JBHYVB010000019.1:9971-26151 GCF_042750115.1 Streptomyces sp. NPDC059455 | reverse complement strand
AAGTGTACTCACCCCAGAACTAACTCCCCGAGAGTCTAGTGGCGGGCCGGTTTGTCGGTCCCCCCACCGGTAGCCAGGGCTGTGGCGGGCTACCCGTGGGGGACGCACTCCCCCACCCCGATCCGGGCGTCCCCGACGTCGACGGCGATCCGCCTGCCGCGTCGCACGACTACCGGTCCGATTCCGCGACAAGCCGCTCGACGGCCTCGATGGCCTCGCCGACGGCCCCCGGGTTCTGGCCGCCGCCCTGGGCCACGTCCGGCTTGCCGCCGCCTCCGCCACCGAGCGTCTTGGCGGCGGTGCGGACCAGGTCACCGGCCTTGAGCCCGCGCTCACGGGCGGCCTCGTTGGTGGCGATGACGGTCAGCGGACGGCCGCCCGCCACGGTGAAGAGGGCGACGACGGCCGGGCGGTCGCCCGGGATGCGCCCGCGCACATCCAGGACCAGCTTGCGCAGATCGTCGGCGGAGGTGCCGTCCGGCACCTTGGCGGCGACCAGGGCCGCGCCCCGGACGTCCTTGGCGCCCTGGGCGAGACCGGCGGCGGCCTGCAGCACCTTCTCCGCGCGGAACCGCTCGATCTCCTTCTCGGCCTCCTTGAGCTTGCTCAGCATTCCGGAGATCTTCTCCGGGAGCTCCTCGGGGCGGCCCTTGACCAGGTCGGTGAGCTGGGAGACGACCGTGTGCTCCCGGGCGAGGAAGTTGTAGGCGTCCACGCCCACCAGGGCCTCGACCCGGCGCACCCCGGAGCCGATGGAGGACTCGCCGAGCAGCTTCACCAGACCCAGCTGGGCGGTGTTGTGCACATGCGTGCCACCGCACAGCTCCTTGGAGAAGTCGCCGATGGTCACCACGCGCACCCGGTCGCCGTACTTCTCGCCGAACTCGGCGATGGCGCCCTGCTTCTTGGCCTCGTCCATGCTCATCACCTCGGCGGTGACGTCGAGCTCGCGCGAGAGCACCTCGTTGATCTTCTGCTCGACGTCCGTGAGGACCCCGCCGGGCACGGCGGTCGGCGAACCGAAGTCGAAGCGGAAGCGGCCGGGCGAGTTCTCCGAACCGGCCTGGGCGGCGGTCGGGCCCAGGGCGTCGCGCAGCGCCTGGTGGGTGAGGTGGGTGGCGCTGTGGGCGCGGGCGATCGCGCGGCGGCGCTTGAGGTCGATCCGGGCGTGGGCCCCGGCGCCGACCGTCACCTCGCCGACCTGGACGACACCCTTGTGCACGCTGACCCCGGGCACCGGCTGCTGGACGTCCCGGACCTCCACCACGGCGCCGGTGTCCAGCTTGATCCGGCCGGTGTCGGCGAGCTGGCCGCCGCCCTCGGCGTAGAACGGGGTGCGGTCCAGGACGACCTCGACCTCGTCGCCCTCGGTGGCGGCGGGCGAGGACACCCCGTCGACCAGCAGGCCGACGACGGTGGACTCGCCCTCGGTGTGGAGGTAGCCGGTGAACTCGGTCAGGCCGGAGCTGTCGGCCACCTCGCGGTAGGCGGACAGGTCGGCATGGCCGGTCTTCTTGGCCTTGGCGTCGGCCTTGGCGCGCTCCCGCTGCTCCTTCATCAGGCGGCGGAAGCCCTCCTCGTCCACCGAGAGGCCCTGTTCGGCGGCCATCTCGAGGGTGAGGTCTACGGGGAAGCCCCAGGTGTCGTGGAGCAGGAACGCCTTGTCGCCGGGGAGCATGGTGCCGCCGGCGGCCTTGGTGTCGGTGACGGCGGTGTCGAGGATGTTGGTGCCGGCCTTGAGCGTCTTGAGGAAGGCCGACTCCTCGGCGAGGGCGACGGTCTCGATGCGCTTGCGGTCGGTCAGCAGCTCCGGGTACTGCTGGCCCATCGTCTTGAGGACGACGTCGACCAGCTCGCCGACGACCGGCTCGGTGGCGCCGAGGATGCGCATGTTGCGGATGGCGCGGCGCATGATGCGGCGCAGCACATAGCCGCGGCCCTCGTTGCCGGGTGTGACGCCGTCGCCGATGAGCATGACGGAGGTGCGCATGTGGTCGGCGACCACGCGCAGCGAGACGTCGGAAGTCCGGGCGGCGCCGTAGGCGACCCCGGTCAGCTCGGTGGCCTTGTCCATGACGACGCGCAGGGTGTCGGTCTCGTACATGTTCCGCACGCCCTGCAGGATCATCGCCAGGCGCTCGAGGCCGAGACCGGTGTCGATGTTCTTGCTGGGGAGCTCGCCGAGGATCGGGAAGCTCTCCTTACCCTCGCCCGGACCGCGCTCATACTGCATGAAGACCAGGTTCCAGATCTCCACGTAGCGCTCGTCGTTGACGGCCGGGCCGCCCTCCTCGCCGAACTCCGGACCACGGTCGTAGTTGATCTCGGAGCAGGGGCCGCAGGGGCCGGGGACGCCCATGGACCAGTAGTTCGGGCCCATGCCCAGGCGCTGGATCCGCTCGGCGGGCACGCCGATCACCTCGCGCCAGATGCGCTCGGCCTCGTCGTCCTGCTCGTAGACGGTGATCCACAGCCGCTCGGGGTCGAGCCCGTAGCCACCCTCCTCCTGGGAGCCGGTCAGCAGCTCCCAGGCGTACTTGATGGCGCCTTCCTTGAAGTAGTCGCCGAACGAGAAGTTCCCGCACATCTGGAAGAAGGTGCCGTGGCGGGTGGTCTTGCCGACCTCTTCGATGTCCGGGGTACGCACACACTTCTGCACGCTGGCGGCGCGGTCGAAGGGCGGCTTGACCTCACCGAGGAAGTACGGCTTGAAGGGCACCATGCCCGCGGGGACCAGCAGCAGCGTCGGGTCGTCCGCGATGAGCGACGCCGACGGCACGACGGTGTGCCCGCGCTCCTCGAAGAAGCGCAGCCAGCGGCGGCGGATTTCAGCCGACTCCATCAGTGGTCCTCATTTCCGGCTTTGTGGAGCTTGTAGGGGGTGGTGCGGGTCAGCTCGGCCCGGCTCCGCTGGGCCGGGAGCCGCTTGCGGTCGTCCGGCGGTGGCGCCGAGAGCCCGAGCGCGTCCTTGAGCGCGGCCTCGCGGTCGGCCATGCCGTCCCGTACGTCGAGGGCGAAGACCTTGATCCGCCGGCCCGCCAGCACCGCGCGGTCAGCGGCCTGCGCCGCCAGGCTCTCCGGGGTGAGCTGGTTGAGCTTGCGGTTGACCTTGGTGGTGGCCCACACTCCGGCGGCGACGCCGGTGGTGAACCAGAATGTGCGGCGGAACATCCGGTCTGTCAGCCCTTCGATCCACGGTTGCGACGGCCGCCCCAGCGGGCGGACGGCAGGGTCTTGCCGATGACGACATTGCGCGCGGGCGCGGGCTCGTCCTCCGCCCGCCCCTTGCGGCCGATCGCCCGCCGGACGCCGTAGCCGAACGCGGCCACCTTCACCAGCGGGCCGCCGAAGGCGGTGGAGACGGTCGAGGAGAGCGCGGAGGCGTTGGAGGTGACCTCCTGGACGTCGGAGGCGATCGAGTCCACCCGGGCGAGCTGGGTGTTGGCCTCGCGCACGGTCGCGGACGCCTCGCTCAGCAGCGGCACCGCCTGGTCGGTGACCTCCGCCACCAGCCTGGTGGCCGCCTTGAGCGTCTGGGCCAGCCTCACCAGCGCCAGCGCCAGGAAGGACACCAGGATCGCCCAGAAGACGGCCACGAGGATCCCGGCCACCTCTCCACCGGACACGTCGCACCGCTCCCTGTCGCCGCTCGTCGTCGTTGTCTCGTGTTGGTCGTGCTCGGCGCGCTGACGTGTCGTGATGACGCGTCGTTCGGCGTCGTCCGTCGCCCGCCGCTCTCGGGCGGTATCCGGGTGCGGGCGGCAGGTATCGACCTTATCGCGCCGCGGACGCGCACCCGAAACGCATAACGGCCGCCGGGCGCCCGGTCCGGACCCGCCATCGGACAAGCCCGCGGGTTCCCCGTCGACCGGTGTCGAGAGGGAACCCGCGGGCTCGGGTGCGTACGGTCCGCTCCGCCGGATCAGCGGGCGTAGTACTCGACGACGAGCTGCTCGTCGCAGATCACCGGGATCTCCTTGCGGTTGGGGTCCCGGTCCAGGCGGAAGGCGAGCGCCTTCAGGTTCACCTGGAGGTAGCGCGGGGTCTCGCCGTCGGGGGCGTAACCACCCTCGCGCGCCACCTGGAAGGGAACCTTCTCGCGGCTGCGCTCGCGGACCATCACCACGTCGTCCGGGCGGACCCGGAAGGACGGCTTGTCGACCTTGCGGCCGTTGACCTCGATGTGGCCGTGGCTGACCATCTGGCGGGCCTGGTAGATGGTGCGGGCGATGCCCGACCGCAGAACGAGTGCGTCCAGACGGCGCTCGAGCTCGACGACCAGGGCCTCGCCCGTCTTGCCCTCGGCCTTCCGGGCGCGGTCGTAGGCACGGGCCATCTGGCGCTCGCTGATGTCGTACTGGGCGCGCAGCCGCTGCTTCTCCAGCAACCGGACCTTGTAGTCACTGGTCTGCTTGCGGCCACGGCCGTGCTCGCCCGGCGGGTAGGGGCGGGCCTCGAAGTACTTGACGGCCTTCGGGGTCAGAGCGATGCCGAGCGCCCGCGACTTCTTGACCTTGGGACGCGACTGGTTCACGGGGAACGAACCTCCATGTAAGTTAGGTGAGCCTTACCTTAGCCGAGGAGAACGCATGTTTCGACCTGGGATCCCCCTGCCCAGCACTGGTCAGAGCCCCGAGGAGGGTCAGCCGCGTCCCATGGAAAGCACCCTGCGGCCCACAGCGGCAGAGCGCGTACGTACTCTCGTTGAATGCAAGGCTACGGCTTCGTTGACGATTCCCGGAATCGAGGCCCTGGACGACCTGGGGGTGGACGGTCCCACCGCCCGTACGGTCGCCCCGGACGGGGACGTGCTGCTGCTGATGCCCAGCGCCTCCCCCGCCGCCCGCGCCGCCACCCACGCCCAGGACGACGAGCTGACCTGCGTGATGGAGATCACCGACGTCGCCCCCGTCGCGATGCCCCACCGGATCCGCGGCCGCGCCTGGGTGGCCGGCTGGCTCACCCCCGTCCCCTGCGGTGAGCGCACGCGCACCGCGGCGGCGCTGCTGGCCGAGCGGCATCCAGTGGGCGAGCTGCTCGGCCTCGACCAGGCGCCGCGGCCGCCGCGGCGCGGTGGGCCGGCCACCGGGGTGGGGCCCGCCGGGAGAGCCGCCTGGACGCTGCTGCGGCTGGAGGTCGGCGAGGCGTGTGTGGACGACCTGTGGGGCGCGGACGGCGTCGAGCCGGACGACTTCACCTCGGCCGACCCCGATCCGCTGGTCCGGCACGAGGCCGATCTGCTCCAGCATCTGCACGCCGCCCACAGCGAGCAGGTGCGCGGGCTGTGCGCGCTGCTCGGCGACCGCTCCGACCTGGTCTGCACCCGGGGCCCGGCCACCCCGGTGGCGCTGGACCGCTTCGGACTGCGGGTGCGCTTCACGGACGAGGCGGACCGGCCGTTCGACGCGCGCTTCGACTTTCCCGAGCCGGTGCGGAACGTGTCCGAGCTGCGGTACGCGATGCACGCCCTGTTCGACGCGGCGGCGGGCTGAGGGCGTCCCCGGCGGTGGGGGTGGGGTGACGGAGGCGGCTGCCGGCGGGGGCTGACCACTATGACAAGGGCGCGGCCGGACGTCGGCGGACCGCTACGACGAGACCCCTACGACGAGGTGCCGGCGGACCGTCGGCGGACCGCTACGACGAGACCCCTATGACGAGGTGGCGGCCGGACCGTCGGCGGACGGCGGCGGGTCGCCGCGCAGCCGCGCCCGCACCCGCTCCACCACATCCGCGTACCGCGCCTCGGCCCCGTACCGCGTGGGCTCGTAGTACCGCTTGCCGTGGATCTTGTCCGGTGCGTACTGCTGCGCCGCGATGCCGCCCGGCAGATCGTGCGGATAGAGATAGCCCTGTGCGTGGCCGAGCTTCTTGGCGCCCTGGTAGTGGCCGTCGCGCAGATGCGGCGGCACCGGACCGGCCAGGCCCGCCCGCACATCTGCCAGCGCCGCGCCGATCGCGGTGGTGGCGGCGTTGGACTTCGGCGCGAGCGCCAGGGCGATGGTGGCGTGGCTCAGGGTGAGCGCGGCCTCCGGGAAGCCGATCAGGGCGACCGCCTGCGCCGCGGCCACGGCGGTGGGCAGGGCGGTGGGATCGGCCAGGCCGATGTCCTCGCTCGCCGAGATCATCAGCCGCCGGGCGATGAACCGCGGATCCTCCCCCGCCTCGATCATCCGGGCCAGATAGTGCAGCGCCGCGTCCACGTCCGAGCCGCGGATGGACTTGATGAGGGCGCTGGCCACGTCGTAGTGCTGGTCCCCGGCGCGGTCGTACTTCACCGCGGCGCGGTCGACCGCCTCCTCCAGCGAGGTCAGCGTGACCTCGGACTCGCCCTTGTCCAGGGCCGCCCCGGCGCCCGCCTCCAGCGCGGTGAGCGCCCGCCGGGCGTCGCCGCCCGCTATCCGCAGCAGATGCGCCTCGGCGTCCTCGGGGAGGGTGACCGCCCCGCCGAGCCCGCGCTCGTCGGTGAGCGCGCGCCGCAGCAGCCCGCGCAGATCGTCGTCGGTCAGCGGCTCCAGGGTGAGCAGCAGCGAGCGGGAGAGCAGCGGGGAGATCACGGAGAAGTACGGATTCTCGGTGGTGGCCGCGATCAGCGTCACCCAGCGGTTCTCCACGGCGGGCAGCAGCGAGTCCTGCTGGGCCTTGCTGAAGCGGTGGATCTCGTCCAGGAAGAGCACGGTGTCCCGCCCGTACGCCCCGGAGGAGCGGCGCGCGCCGTCGATGACAGCCCGGACCTCCTTGACCCCCGCGGTGATGGCCGACAGCTCGACGAAGCGCTTCTGGGTGGCCTGGCTGACCACATACGCCAGGGTCGTCTTGCCGATGCCCGGCGGGCCCCAGAGGATCACCGAGGACGGCCCGGCCGGACCCCCGCCGCCCTCGCCCACGAGCCGCCGCAGCGGGGATCCGGGGCGCAGCAGATGCTGCTGGCCCACGACCTCGTCGAGGGTGCGCGGACGCATCCGCACGGCCAGCGGGCTGCTGGCCGGATCCTTCTCCTGGCGGTCCTCTGCGGCGGCGGTGAACAGGTCTGGCTCCACCCGGGAAGCCTATGCCAACCCACCGACAACGCCGCCGCGCGCAGGGTCCGGAGGGCGCGGGCTCAGCCCTGAGCGCCCGTCCAGAAATCCCACCAGCGGGTCAGGATCAGCATCCCGATGACGCCGATCCACACCACCGGGACCACCCAGTGGAACTCCATGAGCCCGCGCCGCAGCCCGTCCGGCGCGGGAAGGTGGCCGTGCTTGAGGTTGTGGCCGGTGACGTAGCAGAACATCACGATGGTGGCGACCCAGGCCAGGCAGCACCACAGGCACAGCGAACCGATGACGTACAGCGACTCGTACTGGAGCCAGGTCACGAAGCCGACGCCGAAGAGCGTGCCCGCGTTGAAGGTCAGCCAGTACCAGCGCGGGAAGCGCGCCCCGGTCAGCAACGACATGCCCACGCAGATCACGATGCCGTAGGCGACGAGGCCGAGCATCGGGTTCGGGAAACCGAACGCCTGCGCCTGGTCGCTCTCCATGATGTTGCCGCAGGAGACGACGGGGTTGAGGCTGCAGCCGGGCGTGAAGACCTTACCGTCGGCCTTGTACTCGAGGATCTTGTTCTTGTCGATCGTGATGACCCAGGCGGCCAGCAGTCCCAGCGCTCCGGTGATCACGAGCAGGAGGGCGAAGGCACGACTGCCTCCCGTCCCGGCCCGCGAGCCCTCCCGCGCCTCGCCGGACTCCACGTCGTCCATCACTGTCGTCGCCATACTCGCCGTCCGTCGCTCTCCGCCGTCTCCAGCCCCGTCGGGCACGGCCATTGTGCCGCACCCGCTGTCGCCGTAGGGCGCGCTTATCACGGTCATGCCATGGTGCCCTGTCCCCCGTTCGGAGGACATAAGACGGGCTTCCCGGTCGTCCCCTGGACCGGGGCGGCACCGTCACGCTCATGGGCATGGCAGACGAGGCGGTACGGGTACGCGGCCTGCGCAAACGCTATGGCGCGGTGACCGCGCTGGACGGCGTTGACCTGGGCATTCAACAGGGCGAGGTGTTCGGCGTCCTGGGCCCCAACGGGGCGGGCAAGAGCACGACGGTGGAGATCCTCCAGGGCCATCGGAGCCGGGACGCGGGCGAGGTCACGGTGCTGGGCCGGGACCCCGCCTCCGGGGGACGCGAGTGGCGGTCCCGAATCGGCATCGTTTGGCAGGATGAATCCGCCCCGGCCGAGTTGACGGTCCGCGAGACCGTACGCCATTTCGCCCGCTACTACCCCCGGCCACGCGACCCCGAGGAGGTCATCGGCCTGGTCGGGCTGGAGGACAAGGCGGGCAGCCGGATCAAGGCGCTGTCGGGCGGCCAGCGGCGCCGGCTGGATGTGGCCCTCGGCGTGATCGGCGGTCCGGAGCTGCTGCTCCTGGACGAGCCGACGACGGGCTTCGACCCGGCGGCGCGGCGGCGGTTCTGGGAGCTGATCCGGCGGCTGGCCGACGAGGGCACCACGATCGTCCTCACCACGCACTACCTGGACGAGGCGGAAGCGCTGTCCGACCGGCTCGCGGTCATCGCCGCGGGCCAGGTCGTGGCCGAGGGCGCGCCCGCCGAGCTGCGCGAGCGGCACGGCAGCCGGGCGACGGTCCACTGGAGTGAGCCCGGCGGCGGGGCGCGCCAGGAGGAGACGGAGACCCCGACCCGTGCGGTCGCGGAGCTGATGCGCCGCTTCGACGGGGAGATCCCGGGGCTGCGGATCTCCCGGCCGACCCTGGAGGACGTCTATCTGCGGCTCACCGGACAACTCGACGAGCAGCCCGGGGAGGGCACGCGATGACCACCACGACGACCACCTCCGCCACCGCCCGCCGCGCCTCCGGGGCCGCCCCCGGGCGGCTGCCCGGCGCCTGGACCCTCGGGCTGCACCGAGGCGTCCTCGAGCTCAAGCAGTTCTTCCGCCGGCGCGAACAGGTGGTCTTCACCTTCGCCTTCCCCATCGTCTTCCTGGCCCTGTTCGCCTCGATCTTCCGGGACGATGTGCGGGGCGCGGGCGTGACCGCCTCCCAGCTGTACGCCGCGGCGATGATCGCGTCGGGGGTGATGTCGACCAGCTTTCAGTCGCTGGGCGTCTCCATCGCGCTCGAACGGGACGAGAAGGTGCTGCGGCGGCTGCGCGGTACGCCGATGCCCCCGGCCGCGTACTTCCTCGGCAAGCTGTGGCTGGTCCTGGTCTCCGGGATCGCCGAGACGGTGCTGCTGCTGGTCGTCGGCGCGGCGCTCTTCGACCTCGATCTGCCCACGGGCGCGGCCACCTGGCTCACCTTCGCCTGGGTCTTCGCCCTCGGGCTGACCGGCTGTGCGCTGCTGGGCATCGCGATCAGCAGCGTCCCGCGTTCGGGCAGGAGCGCCACCTCGGTGGTCGTTCTGCCGTTCCTGGTGCTGCAGTTCATCTCCGGCGTCTTCATCTCGATCGACACGCTGCCCGACTGGATGCTGACCGTGGGCGCGTTCTTCCCGCTGAAGTGGATGTGCCAGGGGTTCCGCGGGGTGCTCCTGCCGGACTCGGCGGCCGTACTGGAGCAGGCGGGCTCCTGGGAGTACGGGCGGATCGCCCTGGTGCTGGGCGCCTGGTGCGTCGGAGGATTGGTGCTGTGTCTGCTGACCTTCCGTTGGAAGAGCCACCGGGACGGCTGAGCGAACCGGCCGGCCCTCGCGATCCGGACGTGTACAACCGCACCTACCGCCGCTGGGACGCCTATTTCGCGATCGTCTTCGCGGCCACGTTCCTGTTCGTCCTGGGCGGATCGGACCCCGGGCCCGGACTGCGCACGGTCGCGGCGGCCGTCTTCGCCGCGACCGCGCCGTGGTACGTGCTGGTCGGCCGGCCGGTGATGCTCACCGAAGGTGAGGACAGCCCCCGCGCGGTGGTCTATCTGGTGGGGCTCTTCCTGCTGTTCGTGGTGCCCTCTGCACTGGTCGGCGAGGTCCGGATCGCCATCTTCGCGCTGACGCCGCAGTGCTTCATGCTGCTGCGGATGCGCAGGGCGCTGATCGCCGTCACCGTGATCAATGTCGTCCCGGTGGTGGTGTGGGCACTCGTGGAGCGGCCGGACTCCGGGGATCTGTTCTTCAACTCCCTCTTCGCGGCCGTCTCCTGGGCCTTCTCCCTGCTCATCGGCAGCTGGATCATCATGGTCCTGCAGCAGAGCACGGAACGCGCCCGGCTGATCGCCGAACTGGAGGCCAGCCGCGAGGAGGTGGCCCGGCTGTCGACCGCGCACGGCGCCCTCGCGGAGCGGGAACGGCTGACCCGGGAGATCCACGACACCCTCGCCCAGGGCTTCACCAGCCTGCTGATGCTGGTTCAGGCGGTGGAGTCGGAGCTGGACCACGATGTGCCGCTGGCCCGCCGCCACCTGGGGCTCATGGCCCGTACGGCCCGGGAGAACCTCGCGGAGGCCCGGGCCCTGGTCGCCGGGGCGGGCCCGGCGGACCTGGACGGCAGCTCGCTCCCCGACGCGCTACGGCGGCTGGCCGCGCGGCACGGGGAGCAGACCGGCGCCCCCGCCGGCGTCGAGGTCTCGGGGGCGGTCCGGCCGCTGCCCGCCGCCGTGGAGGTGGTGGCGCTGCGCGGCTGTCAGGAGGCGCTGGCCAACGCCCGCCGGCACGCGGGGCCGGGCGCGGTGGTGACCATCGCGCTCGGCTACGGCGAGGACGCGCTGCGGCTGCGGGTCCGGGACACCGGCCGCGGCTTCGACCCGAGCGCCCCGCGCGAGGGCTACGGCCTGGCCGGGCTGCGCGCACGGGCGCGCGAGGTGGGCGGCACGGCTCGAGTGTCCGCCGCCCCGGGTGAGGGCACGACGGTCGCGCTCGAACTGCCCGTCCGGCCGCCCGCCCCGTCCCCCCATCCCTCCCGGCCGACGGTACGAACGAGGAGCGCACGGTGATCCGGATCCTGATCGCGGACGACCACCCGGTGGTGCGGGAGGGGCTGCGCGGCATGCTCGGCACCGAACCCGATCTGACGGTCGTCGGCGAGGCGGACAGCGGTCCGCGGGCGGAGGCGCTGTGCGCCTCGCTGCGGCCCGATGTGGTGCTGATGGACCTGCGGATGCCGGACGGCGACGGGGTGGAGTCGATCGCCCGGATGACCGCCGCCGGGCTGCCGTCCCGGGTGATCGTGCTGACCACGTACGAGACGGACGGGGACATCCTGCGCGCGGTGGAGGCGGGGGCGGCGGGCTATCTGCTCAAGGACATGCCCCGCGCCGAACTGGCCGGGGCCGTACGCTCCGCCGCACGCGGCGAGACGGTGCTGGCCCCTTCCGTCGCCGCCCGGCTGATGGACCAGCTGCGTGACCGGCCCGAGCGCCCCCGCCTCTCCGAGCGGGAGACGGCCGTGCTGCGGCTGGTCGCGGAGGGGTGCACCAACGCGGAGATCGGCCGCCGTCTCTTCATCGGCGAGTCGACGGTGAAGACCCATCTGCTGCGGGCCTTCGGCAAGCTGGGCGTGGACGACCGCACCGCGGCGGTCACCAGCGCGATGCGGCTGGGACTGCTGTAGGGCGGCGAAAGGGGGCCCGGGAAGCTCCCGTGCCCCCTTTCCTGCGTCTCGGTCAGGCGAGGCTCGAGCGTTGCTCAGGCGAGGCGTTCGCGGACCGCCTCGACCACCTCGGTCAGCGGGACCGGGGACTGCTCGCCGGACTCCATGTCCTTCAGCTGGACCACGTTCTCGGCGAGGTCGCGCTCGCCCGCCACGATGGCGTAGCGGGCGCCGCTGCGGTTGGCGGCCTTCATGGCCGCCTTCAGACCCTTGCCGCCGTAGGCGAAGTCCGTGGCGACGCCCGCCGTGCGGAGCTCGCCGACCAGGCCGAAGAGGACCTTGCGGGCCTCCTCCCCCAGCGGCACCGCGAAGACGCTGACGGCGGCGGGGAGGTTCAGCTCAACGCCCTCCGCCTCCAGGGCCAGCACCGTACGGTCCACGCCGAGCGCCCAGCCCACCGAGGGCAGGGCCGGGCCGCCGATCATCTCGGCCAGGCCGTCGTAGCGGCCGCCGCCGCCGACCGCGGACTGGGAGCCCAGGCCGTCGTGGACGAACTCGAAGGTGGTGCGGGTGTAGTAGTCCAGGCCGCGCACCAGCCTCGCGTCGTCCTCGAAGTCCACGCCCCGCGCGGTGATCAGCTCGCGGACCTCCGCGTGGTACGCCTTGCACGCCTCGCACAGATAGTCGCGCAGCAGCGGGGCGTCGGCCAGCTGCGCGCGCACGGCCTCGCGCTTGTCGTCCAGCACCCGCAGCGGGTTGATCTCGACGCGCCGCCGGGTGTCCTCGTCCAGGTCCAGGGCGCGCAGGAAGTCCTGGAGGGCGGCCCGGTAGACGGGGCGGCAGGTGGCGTCGCCCAGCGAGTTCAGCAGGATGCGGAAGTTCCGCAGCCCGAGCGAGCGGTAGGCGTCGTGGGCCAGGACGATCAGCTCGGCGTCCAGGGCCGGGTCCTCGGCGCCGATCGCCTCCGCGCCGACCTGCGAGAAGTGGCGGTAGCGGCCCTTCTGCGGGCGCTCGTAGCGGTAGTACGAGCCCGAGTACCAGAGCTTGACCGGCAGCGATCCGGCCTTGTGGAGATTGGCCTCCAGGGCGGCACGCAGCACCGAGGCGGTGCCCTCGGGGCGCAGCGCGAGTTCGTCGCCGCCCTTGGTGGTGAGGGTGTACATCTCCTTGGTCACGATGTCGGTGGACTCGCCGACGCCGCGCGCGAAGAGCTCCACGTTCTCGAAACCGGGGGTCTCGATGTAGCCGTAGCCGGAGCGCCTGAGCGGTGCGGCGATCGCCTCGCGCACCGCGAGGTAGGTCGCGGAGGCCGGCGGGATCAGGTCGTACGTGCCCCGGGGGGCTTTGAAGGTGCTCAACGGAAGTCTCTCGTCACATTCCTCGTCGCGGAGCCGGGCGCCGGGCGCCGTCTCCCAGGCCGGCGGCCACCTCGCGCAGATACGGGTTGGTGGCGCGCTCACGGCCGATGCTGGTCTGGGGGCCATGGCCGGACAGCACCACGGTCGAGTCGTCGAGCGGCAGGACCACACGGGCCAGCGACTCGAGGATCTCGGCGTGATCGCCGCCGGGCAGATCGGTGCGTCCGATGGAGCCGGCGAAGAGCAGATCGCCCGCGAAGAAGACGGACGGGATGTCCGCCTGCTCGGGCATCTGGAAGGTCACCGACCCCTTGGTATGGCCCGGGGTGTGCGCGACGGTGAGCTCCAGGCCGGCCAGCTTCAGCTCGGCGCCGTCGGCCAGCTCCTTGACGTCGTCCGGCTCGCCCACGGTGAGTTCGCCCATCAGCGGCATGCCGATGGAGCGCCCGAGGGCCTTCTCGGGGTCGCTCATCATGAAGCGGTCGGACGGGTGGATCCAGGCCGGTACGCCGTGCGCGCCGCAGACCGGGACGACCGAGGCGACATGGTCGATGTGGCCGTGGGTGAGGATGACCGCGACGGGCTTGAGCCGGTGCTTGGCGACCGCCTCCGCGACGCCTTGGGCCGCTTGATGGCCCGGGTCGATGATCACGCACTCCTCACCGGCGGCGGGGGCGACCAGATAGCAGTTGGTCCCCCAGGCCCCGGCGGGGAACCCGGCAATGAGCACGATCGTCCTTAGAAGTCGTCCGGTGAAAGATTGTCGGCGGCTTCAGAGCCTACCGGCGGCGCCCCGGCCACAGCGAACCCGTATACCGTACGGCCGAGCCCTCGTACACAACAGCAGCACACCGACGGCACACGCCATGAGGAGACGACCCGGTGGTCAGTAACGAGCAGCGGCGGAGGCAACTCGCCCGGGAGAAGTACCTTCGGCAGCAGCAGCGGCGCGAAACCGCCCGGCACAAGTCGCGGCAGCGCAATGTGGTGATCGCCGCCGTGCTGGCCGTGGTCCTGGCCGGCGGCGGTGCCGTCGCGGCCACGGGCGCGCTGTCCGGGAACGACAAGGACAAGAAGGACGACGCCGCCTCCTCCGCCACCCCCTCGGCCGCCCCCACCAGCAAGGCGCCGGACCCCTGCGCCAAGGAGGCGAAGGCGGTCGCGGGCAAGAAGCCCAAGAAGCTGTCGTGGAAGAAGGAGCCGGCGGTCACGATCGACAAGTCGGCCTCCTACACGATGAAGCTGGAGACGACCTGCGGGGACATCTCCATGACCATGGACGCGGGCAAGGCGCCGCACACGGTCAACTCCTTCAGCTTCCTGGCCGGCAAGGGCTACTTCGACCACACCAAGTGCCACCGGCTGGTGAACCAGGGGATCTACGTGCTCCAGTGCGGTGACCCGCAGGGCACCGGCGCGGGCGGTCCCGGCTACACCCTCCCGGACGAGAACCTCAAGGACGCCTCGATCAAGGGCGGCAAGTACCCGGCCGGGACCGTCGCCATGGCCAACCAGTACAACCCGCAGACCAAGCAGGGCCGGAACACCGGCGGCAGCCAGTTCTTCCTGGTGTACAAGAAGAGCGACCTCCCGCCGGACTACACGCCCTTCGGCACCGTGGACAAGGCCGGGATGAAGGTCCTGGAGAAGATCGCGAATGCCGGGGCGGCTCCGCCGGACCAGACGATGAACACCGCCCCGAACGCCAGCGTGGTGATCAACAAGGCGACGGTCGGCAAGTCCTGAGGTCGCCGGGCTCGCGTACTGCGAAATTTCGGTCGCGCAGGATACGGACAGCCGGGGCACCGGTCGCCTATGTTGGCGTTGTGTAGGGTGCCTGGCCCGATGGCCGCCACCCTGATATGAGACTGGCCAGGGCGTATCCCGGTCGGAAGAAACTGTGGACGATGCCGGCGGGCCGCGCGCCCGCCCCGGCATCATGTGGAGGAGGCGCTGTGAGCAGCGAGCCTTGGGGCCGCGTCGACGAGGCGGGGACCGTGTACGTGCGTACGGCCGACGGGGAGCAGGTCGTCGGATCGTGGCAGGCGGGATCGCCGGAAGAGGCCCTCGCCTACTTCGAGCGCAAGTACGACGGGCTGGTCGTCGAGATCGGCCTCCTCGAGCGCAGGGTCAAGACCACCGATCTGTCCGCCAAGGACGCGACAGCGGCCATCGAGCACATCCGCCACCAGGTGGACGAGCATCACGTGGTCGGCGATCTGGACGCGCTGAAGAAGCGGCTCGACAAGCTCACCGGAGAGGTCGAGGTCCGCCGCGAGCAGCGCAAGGCGGCCAAGGCGGTCCAGACCGACGAGGCCCGCAGGGCCAAGGAGGACCTGGTCGCCGAGGCCGAGCAGCTGGCCGCCAGCGAGCAGTGGCGGGCGGCCGGGGAGCGGCTGCGCGCCCTGGTGGACACCTGGAAGGGCCTGCCCCGGCTGGACCGCAAGACCGACGACGAGCTGTGGCACCGCTTCTCGCACGCCCGCTCGGCGTTCTCCAAGCGGCGCAAGGCGCACTTCGCCGCCCTGGACGCACAGCGCGAGGAGGCCCGGCAGACCAAGGAGAAGCTGGTCGCCGAGGCCGAGGCGCTCTCCGGCTCCACCGACTGGGGTCCGACCGCGGCCCGGTACCGGGAGCTGATGTCGGACTGGAAGGCCGCGGGCCGCGCCCAGCGCGAGTCCGAGGAGGACCTGTGGAACCGCTTCCGCGGTGCGCAGGACATCTTCTTCCAGGCCCGTAGCGAGGTCTTCGCGGAGCGTGACGCCGAGCAGCGGGAGAATCTCACCCGTAAGGAGGAGCTCGTCGTCGAGGCCGAGAAGCTGCTGCCGATCTCGGACATGAAGGCGTCCCGCGCGGCCTTCCGGTCGATCAACGAGCGGTGGGAGGCCGTCGGCCATGTGCCGAGGGACGCCCGCGCCCGTATCGAGGGCCGGATGCACGCGGTGGAGCGCGCCATCCAGGACGCCGAGGAGACGGAGTGGCGGCGGACCAACCCCGAGGCGCGGGCGCGCGCCGCGGGGCTCACCGGCCAGTTGCAGGACGCCGTGGACAAGCTGCGGTCCCAGATCGACGCGGCCCGCGCGGCGGGGAACAACGCGAAGGCCGACAAGCTCTCCAAGGAGCTCGAGGGCCGGCAGGCGCTGCTGGACCAGGCGCTGAAGGGCCTCCAGGAGTTCGGCGGCTGAGCGCGCGCTGATCCGCGTACGGCGGCGGGCCCCCGGGGCGAAGGCGCCGGGGGCGGCCGCCGGGGGGTGAGCGGCGGGGGGGGTGTTCGACAGCGGGGTGGAAACGGGGTTTGAGGG
>NZ_JBHYVB010000019.1:0-9961 GCF_042750115.1 Streptomyces sp. NPDC059455 | reverse complement strand
GGGGATGCTGGCCCCGGCGCGGACGGGCAGCCTGGTGTGGGGGGGGTGAGCGCGCGCTGATCCGCTACCGGCGGCGGCCCCGGGTGCGACGGCGCGGGGGGCCGCCGTCGTCGTGTGCTCGGCGGGCGGGGATCTCCTCAGCGGGCTCTCAGCGCGTTCTGAGCGCCTTCTCGGCGCGTTCTCAGCGGGCGCGGGCCGAGGTGACCCGGTAGACGTCGTAGACGCCCTCCACGCCACGTACGGCCTTCAGGACGTGGCCCAGGTGCTTGGGGTCGCCCATCTCGAAGGTGAAGCGCGAGGTGGCCACCCGGTCGCGGGAGGTCTGCACGGCCGCGGAGAGGATGTTGACGTGCTGGTCGGACAGCACGCGGGTGACGTCCGACAGCAGCCGGGACCGGTCCAGCGCCTCGACCTGGATGGCCACCAGGAAGACCGACGACTGGGTGGGCGCCCATTCGACGTCGAGGATGCGCTCGGGCTGCTGGGAGAGCGAGTCCACGTTGACGCAGTCGGCGCGGTGCACCGAGACGCCGCTGCCGCGGGTGACGAAGCCGATGATGGGGTCGCCGGGCACCGGCGTGCAGCAGCGGGCCAGCTTGACCCACACGTCCTCGACGCCCTTGACCACCACGCCCGGATCGGCGCTGGAGCGGCGCTTGGTGCGGCGGATGGGCGGGGCGGTCTCGGCGATGTCCTCGTTGGCGGCATCCTCGCCGCCGAGCGCCTGGACGAGCTTCTGCACCACGTTCTGCGCGGAGACATGGCCCTCGCCGATCGCCGCGTAGAGCGCGGAGATGTCGGGGTAGCGCATCTCATGGGCGAGGGTGACCAGCGAGTCGCCGGTCAGGATCCGCTGGATGGGCAGGTTCTGCTTGCGCATCGCCCGGACGATCGCGTCCTTGCCCTGTTCGATGGCCTCGTCGCGGCGCTCCTTGGAGAACCAGGCGCGGATCTTGTTACGGGCGCGCGGCGACTTGACGAAGCCCAGCCAGTCGCGGGACGGCCCGGCGCCCGCCGCCTTGGAGGTGAAGACCTCCACCAGGTCGCCGTTGTCCAGGGTGGACTCCAGCGGCACCAGCCGCCCGTTGACCCGGGCGCCGATGGTGCGGTGGCCGACCTCGGTGTGCACGGCGTAGGCGAAGTCGACCGGGGTGGCCCCGGCCGGAAGCGCTATGACATCGCCCTTGGGCGTGAAGACGAAGACCTCGTTGCGGGACAGGTCGAAGCGCAGGGACTCCAGGAACTCGCCCGGGTCCTCGGTCTCCTTCTGCCAGTCCAGGAGCTGCCGCAGCCACGCCATGTCGTTGATGGCGTCGTCCTTGCCCGCCTTACGGGGCACATCGGTGCGCACCTTGGAGGCGCCGGCCACCGCCTCCTGCTTGTACTTCCAGTGCGCGGCGATGCCGTACTCGGCGCGGCGGTGCATGTCGAAGGTGCGGATCTGCAGCTCGACCGGCTTGCCGCTGGGCCCGATGACCGTCGTGTGCAGCGACTGGTACATGTTGAACTTGGGCATCGCGATGTAGTCCTTGAACCGCCCCGGCACCGGGTTCCACCGCGCGTGGATGGTCCCGAGCGCCGCGTAGCAGTCGCGGACGGTGTCGACGAGGACGCGGATGCCCACCAGGTCGTAGATCTCGGCGAAGTCGCGGCCGCGCACGATCATCTTCTGGTAGACGGAGTAGTAGTGCTTCGGCCGACCGGTGACGGTCGCCTTGATCCGCGCCGCCCGCAGATCGCCCTGGACCTGGTCGGTGACGACGGCCAGGTACTCGTCGCGCTTGGGGGCCCGCTCGGCGACCAGCCGCACGATCTCGTCGTACATCTTGGGGTAGAGGATCGCGAAGGCGAGGTCCTCCAGCTCCCATTTGATGGTGTTCATGCCCAGGCGGTGGGCGAGCGGGGCGTAGATCTCGAGGGTCTCGCGGGCCTTCTTTTCCTGCTTCTCCCGCTTGAGGTAGCGCATGGTGCGCATGTTGTGCAGCCGGTCGGCCAGCTTGATCACCAGCACCCGGGGGTCCCGGGCCATGGCGACGACCATCTTGCGCACGGTCTCGGCCTGGGCCGCCTCGCCGAACTTGACCTTGTCCAGTTTGGTGACGCCGTCGACGAGCAGGGCGACCTGGTCGCCGAAGTCGCGGCGCAGGGTGTCCAGCCCGTACTCGGTGTCCTCGACGGTGTCATGCAGCAGCCCGGCCATCAAAGTGGCCGGATCCATACCCAGCTCGGCCAGGATCGTGGTCACCGCGAGGGGGTGGGTGATGTACGGATCGCCGCTCTTGCGCTTCTGGCCGCGGTGCCAGCGCTCGGCCACCTGGTACGCGCGCTCGATCTGGCGCAGCGTCGCGGCCTCCGCCTTGGGGTCGTTGCCGCGCACGATGCGCAGCAGCGGCTCCAGCACCGGGTTGTACGGGCTGGAGCGCTGGACGCCGAGGCGCGCCAGACGGGCCCGGACGCGGTTGGACGAGCCCGAGCGGGGCGCGGGGCTCTGTGCGGGGCGCGCGGGGGGCGTGGTGGCGGGCAGGCTGTTGCCACGGCCCGCGGCGGGCTTCGGGCTGGTCTGCTCGGGGCCGCGCCGGACCGCGCCGTCACCGCTGTTCCTGGGCACGCCTGGGGCCGCCGTCGGCTCGGCGGCGGTGGGCGCGTCCGGCTGAGCGGAGGGGGTTCCGCCCGGACGGACTTTGGGCGAGAGCGGCTGGGCCTCGTCTGGCAAGAGCACTCCTAGCGGTCCGGACCCGAAAAGGTCGGGCTGCCATGGTATCGATCCCGCCACTCCGCTTGCCTCTCGACCGCCAAGCCGGGCCTGACGGGGGCGGGGGGCGGCATGGCGGAGGGCGGGGACCCGGCGGTGCGCGTCCCCGCCCTCCGGCGGTCCTCCCGGCCCGGTGCACGGGCCCGTAAGCCCGGCTCAGACCGTGAACTCAGACCGTGATCAGGGCCTCCAGCGGGGCGCTGTCGAGCGAGCCCAGCAGCCGGCCACGGCCGGCGAGGAAGCCGAGCTCCAGCAGCACGGCGACCCCGGCGATCTGGGCACCGGCCCGCCGGATGAGCCGCAGGGACGCCTCGGCGGTGCCGCCGGTGGCCAGCACGTCGTCGATCACCAGCACCCGGTCGCCGGGTTCCAGCGCGTCGGCGTGTATCTCGATCTCGGCCGTGCCGTACTCCAGCTCGTACGCCTGGGCGAGCGTCGCCCCGGGGAGCTTGCCGGCCTTACGGACCGGTACGAAGCCGATTCCGGCGCGGACGGCGGCCGGGGCGGCGAGGATGAAACCGCGCGCCTCCAGGCCCACCACCTTGTCCGCCCGGTGCCGGAGGCACAGCTCGGCGAGCGCCTCGGTGAGCGCGCCGAAGGCCGCGGCGTCGGCGAGCAGCGGGGTGATGTCCTTGAACATCACGCCGGGCTTGGGGTAGTCCGGCACGTCCTGGATGCGGCTGAGCAGCAGTGTGCGCAGCTCCTCGGCGGAGGCCCCGCCGAATCCGTCCGGGCTGCCCGCCGTGGTCTCCGTCGTCTCCGTCATCTCTCAGGCTCCCCCGCTCATCGCCGCTTGCCCGACGGCCGACCGCGCCCCCGGTTGCGGGAGGCGGGCTGGCGACGCTGGCCGACGACTCCGGAGGGGGCCGCGGCGGCGTCCTCCAGGGCGGGGGCGTCGTCCTCCTCGGAGGCCGGGTCGGCCGTCTCGGCCTTGGCGGCCGCGGCACGCTTGGCCTTCACCCGCTTGGCCAGGGCCTTCATCCTCGGGTCGCGCCCCTTGAAATCGGCGACCAGCGGGGTCGCGATGAAGATCGAGGAGTACGCACCGGCGGCGAGGCCGACGAAGAGCGCCAGGGAGATGTCGTTGAGCATGCCCGCGCCGAGCAGACCGCCGCCGATGAACAGCAGGGCGCCGACCGGCAGCAGCGCCACGATCGTGGTGTTGATGGACCGCACCAGGGTCGAATTGAGGCTGCGGTTGGCGATCTCGCCGTAGGTGAAGCGGGTCTGCTTGGTGATGTCCTTCGACGCTTCCTTGAGACCGTCGAAGACCACGACGGTGTCGTAGAGCGAATAACCGAGGATGGTCAGCAGACCGATCACCGTGCCCGGGGTGACCTCGAAGCCGACCAGTGCGTAGACACCGACGGTGATGGTGAGGTCGTGGATGAGCGCGATCAGGGCGGCCAGCGCCATCCGCCACTCGAAGGCGATGGCGAGATAGATCACCACCAGCACCATGAAGATCGCCAGACCCTGCCAGGCCTTGCTGGCGATCTGCTCGCCCCAGCTCGGGCCGACCAGCTGGGTGTCGATCTTGCTGGTCTTGACGCCCAGCTCCTTGGCGAGCTCCTCCTGGACCGGCAGGGCCTCCTTGGTGCCCAGCTCGCTGATCTGGATCCGCACGCCGCCCCGGCCGAGCTCCTGGACGACGACGGTGTGGCCGCCGGACGCGTCCTCTGCCGTCTGGCGCAGGTCGGAGGCCGAGACCTTGCTGTTCGGGGTGGTGAAGACCGCGCCGCCGGAGAACTCGATGCCCATGTTCAGGCCGCGCACCGCCAGGCCCACGATGGCCGTGATGGTGATCAGTATCGAGATGCCGTACCAGAGCTTCCGCTTGCCGACGAAGTCGTAGCCGACCTCGCCTCGGTAGAGCCTGGCGCCGAGAGTGCCGAGTCGCGACATCTCACGCCTCCTTCGTGTCGGCGGGGCCGGGGGCGGCGGGACGGCGACGGCGCAGCGGCGGCGTGACCCCGAGGCGCTTGGGGTCCAGTCCGGACCACGAATGGCCGTTCCCGAAGAACGGACGGCGGGCGAGGATCGTCATCAGCGGCTTGGTGAAGAGGAACACCACGGCGACGTCGAGCAGCGTGGTGAGCCCCAGGGTGAAGGCGAAGCCCTGCACCTTGCCGACGGTGACGATGTAGAGCACCGCGGCGGCCAGGAAGGACACGAAGTCGGACACCAGGATGGTGCGCCGGGCCCGCGGCCAGCCGCGCTCGACGGCGGGGCGCAGCGAGCGGCCCTCCCGGATCTCGTCGCGGATCCGTTCGAAGTAGACGATGAACGAGTCGGCGGTGATACCGATGGCCACGATCGCGCCGCAGACCGCCGGCAGGTTCAGCGCGAAGCCGATACCCGGGCCGAGCAGCACCATGATCGTGTACGTCAGGATCGCGGAGACGCCGAGGCTGGCCATGGCCACGAGGGCGAGACCGCGGTAGTAGACGACCAGGTAGATCACGACGAGCGCGAGGCCGATGGCACCGGCGATCAGACCGGCGTCCAGCTGCTCACCGCCGAGCGCGGCGGAGACGGTGGTCTCGTCGGCGATGTCGAAGGACAGCGGGAGCGCACCGAAGGACAGCACGTTGGCCAGGTCCTCGGAGCTCTGCTGGGTGAAACCGCCGGAGATGGTGGCCCGGCCGCCGGTGATGGCGCCCTGGGTGACCTCGGGGTCGGAGACGACCTCGCCGTCCAGGACGATCGCGAAGCGGTTCTGCGGGGACTGCTGCTTGGTCAGCTCGCCGGTGGTCTTGGCGAACTTCTTGGAGCCCTTGCTGTTGAAGTCGAGCTGGACGATCCAGCCCGCCCCGTTCTGGCTCTCGAAGACCGCCGAGGCGTCGTCCACGTCGGTGCCCTCGACCTCGGAGGGGCCGAGGACGAACTTGGCGTCGCCCTTCTGGCTGCAGGCCAGCACCGAGTCGGTCGGCTTGGCGTTGGCCGCCTTCTCAGCCGCCGCGGCGCGTCCGGCCGGCTTGGTGCAGTCCAGCTTCGCGAACTGCTTGGCCAGCTCTTCCTGGCCGCTGGAGCCCGAGGGGCTCTTCGACGGGTCGGGCTTAGGGGTGTTCGACGGCGAGGGGCTCCCGCTGGGCTTCTCGTCGGCCTTCAGGCCCTTGGAGAGGGCCCGCCCCTGGGTGCTGGGGCTGGCGGAGGAGGACGAGGAGGCCGATGACGAGGCGGACGGCGTACCGGACGGCTTGCCGCCCTTGTCGTCGCCCTTGTCCTGGCCCTTGCCGCTGGCGCTGGCCGACGGGCTGGGGGTGGAGTTGGGCTTCTCGGGGGTCTTCTGGCCGCTGGTGGTCGTGACCACCGGCCGGAAGTAGAGCTGGGCGGTGGTGCCGACCTGCTGCCGGGCCTGCTTCGCGTTCGTCCCCTTGGGGATGTTCACGATGATGTGCTTCTCGCCCTGCGTCTGGACCTCGGCCTCGGACACACCCAGACCGTTGACCCGCCGCTCGATGATCCCCACGGCGGTGTTCATGTTGTCCGTGTTGATCGCGTTGGGCTTGCCCGGTTGGTTCTTGGCCTCCAGCGTGAAGCTGGTGCCGCCCGCGAGATCGATGCCCAGTCGCGGCGTGGTGTGACCGGAGACGAACATGCCTCCGGTCAGCGCCGCGATGGCGATCAGGATGACGGCCAAGGGGCGCCCTGGCCTGCCCTGTGACCCGGAGGACCTGCGGCCCTTCTTCGGTGCTGCCACCTTCTCGTATCTCCCTGTCCAACCGCCCCGCATCGGGTGTGCGCGGGGCGGCCACGAAGTCTTGTGGGGACAAGCCCCCGCCGGAGCCTAGACCGTCCAGGGAACCGCGGCGCACCGATCGAGGGCGCGCCGCGGTTCCCGGATGACGGACTTACTTCGCGTCGGTGCCGCCGTCCCGCTTGTCGTCCTCGGAGGTGCTCGCCGCGGCGGCGGCGTCGTCCTTGCCGAGATCGATCTTCTTGACGTCCGTCTCCCCGGCCTCGTCGTCCGCCTCGTCGGCCGCGTCGGCCTTCTCGTCCGCGTCGTCGCCGGCCTGGTCGGCCTTCTTGAACTCGACCTTGTCGGCGGACGAGTCGGCGTCGGCGGCCTCGGTCAGCGAGGAGGCGTCGTCGGGAACGACAGGAGTGTCGGCGGCGTCCTCATCGTCGGGGTCGATGCCGTGCACGACGCGGTTGTACTCGTCGTCCGGCAGGACGGCTCCCACCGCGTTCTTCGCGTAGATCGCGTGCACGCCGGGGGCGACCTCGAGGAGGACCGTGTCGTCGTGGACCTCCTTGACCGTCGCGTACATGCCGCCGATGGTCCGCACGCCGGAACCCGGCTGCATGTCATTGCGCATCGACTGGGCCTGGCGCTGCTTGTTCTTGGCCGATCGCGTCATCAGGAACATGGCCCCGATAAGCACGATGAACGGCAGGAGAGTCACGATATTCACGGGACGGAAATTCCTTCACACGACCGCGGGGAGCGGCCTGGTCTACGGGGGTGGGTATACCGCACAGTGAGCGGACGGCATACGGACGGCATCGGCGGAGTCTAAGCGAGCCCACGCCAATGGAACAACGCCCGGCGCGGTACCGGGGTTCCTGACCCCGCCATTATTGGTCCTCTACGCCATGATGCAGGGTAAGCGAGCGCTTATGCCTTGCCGCGCCCCGTCCGCCCGTCATGGCACGTCATGCGCCGTCCCGCCGCGGCCCCGGCTCGTCATGTCTCGAAGAGGCCCGCCTGACCACCGGCGGCGGTCTGCGGCGGTGGGGTGAGCCCCATATGCGCCCAGGCCGCCGGGGTGCCGATCCGCCCCCGGGGGGTACGGGCCAGCAGCCCCTCCCGGACCAGGAAGGGCTCGGCGACCTCCTCCACCGTCTCGCGCTCCTCCCCCACCGCGACCGCCAGGGTCGACAGGCCCACCGGCCCGCCGCCGAACAGCTTGAGCAGGGCGCTGAGCACCGCCCGGTCCAGCCGGTCCAGACCGCGCTCGTCCACGTCGTAGACGGCCAGGGCGCTGGCGGCGATCTCGCGGTTGATCACGCCGTCCGCCTTGACCTGGGCGTAGTCGCGCACCCGGCGCAGCAGACGGTTGGCGATCCGCGGGGTGCCACGGGAGCGGCCCGCGATCTCGGACGCGCCCTCGGGGTCGATGGTCACGTCGAGCAGACCGGCGGAGCGGTGGACGACCCGCTCCAGCTCGACCGGGGCGTAGAACTCCATGTGGCCGGTGAAGCCGAAGCGGTCGCGCAGCGGCGGCGGCAGCAGCCCGGCCCGGGTGGTGGCGCCGACCAGCGTGAACGGCGGCAGCTCCAGCGGGATGGCGGTGGCCCCGGGCCCCTTGCCGACGATGACGTCGACACGGAAGTCCTCCATCGCCATGTAGAGCATCTCCTCGGCGGGCCGGGACATCCGGTGGATCTCATCGAGGAAGAGCACCTCGCCCTCGGTGAGGGAGGAGAGGATCGCGGCCAGATCGCCCGCGTGCTGGATGGCGGGGCCGGAGGTGATCCGGATCGGGGCGCCCATCTCGGCGGCGATGATCATCGAGAGGGTGGTCTTGCCCAGTCCGGGCGCGCCGGAGAGCAGCACGTGGTCGGCGGTGCCGCCGCGCTGCCGGGCCGCCTTGAGCACCAGGTCCAGCTGCTCGCGGACCCGCTCCTGCCCGACGAACTCGCCGAGGTCCTTGGGGCGCAGCGCGGCCTCCACCGCCTGGTCGTCGCCGTCGGCGTCGGCGCCCACCAGCCTGCCGTCCGCGCCGGACAGGGCGTCGTCGGCGGTGGCCGGTGGGGTCTCGTCCCAGTTCACTGCGTTTCGCCTCGCGATGTCGTCTCAGGTGGTGCCGCCGGTCGCGGCCTGCCGCGGCCGCGGTGGCTCACCGTGTGCGGTTCAGGGTCTGCAGGGCGGCCCGCAGCAGCTGAGCCACCTGGGGCGTACCGCCCGCGGCCACCGTCTCCTCGGCCCGCGGGGTGACGGCGGCCACCGCCTCGTCGGCCTCCCGGGTGGCGTAGCCGAGGCCGACCAGCGCGGTGTGCAGCTGGTCGCTCCAGCCGGGCGCGGCCGCGGAGCGGGCGCCGGGCACGGCGGAGCCGATCGGCTCGCCGAGCCGGTCCTTGAGCTCCAGCAGCAGCCGCTGCGCCCCCTTCTTGCCGATGCCGGGGACGGCGGTGAGCGCCTTCTCGTCCCCGGCGGACACCGCGAGCCGCAGCGCGTCCGGGGAGTGGACGGCCAGCATGGCCTGGGCCAGCCGGGGGCCGACCCCGCTGGCGGTCTGGAGCAGCTCGAAGGCCTGGCGCTCGTCGTCGTCGGCGAAGCCGTAGAGGGTCAGCGAGTCCTCTCGGACGACGAGGGAGGTGGCCAGCCGGGCCGGCCGGCCGACGCGCAGCCCGGCCAGGGTGGCCGGGGTGCACTGGACCGCCATCCCGATCCCGCCGACCTCGATCACGGCGGTGTCCGGGGCGACGGCCGCCACCGGACCGGAGACGAACGCGATCATGAGGTACGGCCTTTCGTGGTGCGCGCGCTGTTCGGGGTGCGGGCGGGGCTCGTCGGGCGGGCGGTGCTCGGCGTACGAGCGGGGCTTGTGGTGCGGTGGGCGGCGACGGCCTGCTGGAGGCGGTTGGTCGCGGGGGCCCGCCAGATGTGGCAGATGGCGAGCGCCAGCGCGTCGGCGGCGTCGGCCGGTTTGGGCGGTGCGTCCAGCCGCAGCAGCCGGGTCACCATCGAGCCGACCTGCGCCTTGTCGGCGCGCCCGGATCCGGTGACGGCCGCCTTGACCTCGCTGGGGGTGTGCAGCGCGACCGGCAGCCCGCGGCGGGCCGCGCACAGCATCGCGACGGCGCTGGCCTGCGCGGTGCCCATGACGGTGCGGACATTGTGCTGGCTGAACACCCGCTCCACGGCGACGAATTCCGGCCGATGGGCGTCCAGCCACTCCTCGATGCCGCGCTCGATGAGGACGAGCCGGTCGGCGGTCACGGCGTCCGCCCCGGTCCGTATCACCCCGACGCCGAGCATCCGCAGCGGGCGGCCCGCGCCCCCCTCGACCACGCCGACGCCGCACCGGGTCAGCCCCGGGTCCACGCCCAGCACACGCACCGCGCCCCTCCCCTCACCGCGCTTCGGTCATCTGTTCCTGCGCAGGCTAGCGGCTGCCGCCGACAACGCCCGCGGACAAGCCCTCACGGCGCGGCGAGGGGGAGCCCCCCCACCCGCGCGGGGTTTGAGACAGCGGGTGA